>NZ_LFJT01000009.1:0-131121 GCF_001682645.1 Delftia sp. JD2 | reverse complement strand
ACATCACCAGCGCTACGGCCTGGAATGCTGACGGCAGGCCCAGCAGGGCCGCCATGCGGTAGGTCTCGATCTCCAGCAGCCGCTGCACCAGCCGCCCCAGGCGGCGTGGCGACAATGACTCGCCGGCCAGCAGCAGCATGCGCGAGAAGCCATCGGCATGGATGGCGAAGTCGGTGTAGACCTTGCCCGCATCGCCGGCCACGCGCGCACCCACCAGCGTGTCTTCCTGCAGCAGGTGGCGCACCAGATGCGGCTCATTGACCGCCTGCTCCTGCAAGGCCCACAGGTGCAGGCCGCTCAGGCACTGGCCGGGCAAGGCCGCCAGCCAGTCGCGCGGCACGTAGTCGATGGCGGCTTCGGGCTCGCGCACATCGTCCATGCCGGCCTGCGACATGGGCTTGCTAAAGGTCCAGCAGACGAACTCCGTGTGCAGTTCCCAGCGCAGGTGGAAGGCGCCCAGGTCGATCAGCACATGGGTGGTCGCCGCATCGGGCGGCGGCAGGTGGTGGTTGCGCAGCAGGGTGGCCACATGGGCGCGGCTGGCCTCGCGCTGGGCCGCATCGGTGAGCATCACCACATGGGTGATGGCCAGCGGCGCCTGCATCTCCTCGGCCGGGCGGGCGTGGATCTCGTTGTGCAGCAGCACGCGCTGCGGGTGCTGGGATGACAGTAGTGGGGACATCGTGACCTCGAAAGACTGCGCGCTATTGTGCAGTCACGGGCGCGTCGGCTCCCAGGCATCCGGGATCAACAGCTTTCCACCGGCATCGCTTGCTGACCAAAAAAAAACGGCCCCGAAGGGCCGTCAAGCAACATGGTTGCAACGCTGAGGCGATCAATCCTCTACGAATGCTTCTTCGCGCTTGTTCTTCACTGCAGGCATCAGCACCACCACCAGCAGCACCACGGCGGCGAGCAGCAGGCCGGCCGAGATCGGACGGGTCACGAACACGCTCCAGTCGCCACGCGACAGCAGCAGCGCCCGGCGCAGGTTCTCTTCCATCATCGGACCCAGGATGAAGCCCAGCAGCAAGGGAGCCGGTTCGGTGCCCAGCTTGTGGAACACATAGCCCACGAAGCCGAAGATACCCACCATCCACACGTCCCAGGTGTTGTTGTTGGTACCGTACACGCCGATCGCGCAGAACAGCACGATGGACGGGAACAGCCAGCGGTAGGGCACGGTCAGCAGCTTGATCCAGATGCCGATCAGCGGCAGGTTCAGCACGATCAGCATCAGGTTGCCGATCCACATCGAGGCGATCAGGCCCCAGAACAGCTCGGGGTTGCTGGTCATCACCTGCGGGCCCGGCTGGATGTTGTGGATGGTCATCGCGCCCACCATCAGCGCCATCACGGCGTTGGGCGGAATGCCCAGCGTCAGCAGCGGAATGAAGGAGGTCTGCGAACCGGCGTTGTTGGCCGACTCGGGAGCGCACACGCCGCGGATGTTGCCTTGACCGAAGGGGACTTCGCCCGGCTTGAGCTTGGTCTTCTTCTCGATCGTGTAGGCAGCAAAGGCCGACAGCATGGCACCGCCACCGGGCAGGATACCCAGGGCAGAACCCAGGGCCGTGCCGCGCAGCATGGCCGGAATCATGTGCTTGAAGTCTTCCTTCGTGGGCATCAGGCCCGTCACCTTGGCGGCGAACACTTCGCGCTCGTCTTCAGGCTTGGACAGGTTGGCAATGATTTCGCCGTAGCCGAACACACCCATGGCGATCACGACGAAGTCGATACCGTCGGTCAGCTCGGGAATGTCGAAGCTGTAGCGGGCAACGCCGGAGTTCACGTCGGTGCCGACCATGCCCAGCAGCAGGCCCAGCACGATCATGGCAATGGCCTTGAGCAGCGAGCCCGAAGCCAGCACCACGGCGCCGATCAGGCCCAGGGTCATCAGCGAGAAGTACTCGGCAGGGCCGAACTTGAAGGCGACTTCCGTCAGCGGAGGCGCGAAGGCGGCCAGGATCACGGTGCCCACGCAACCTGCGAAGAACGAGCCTATGCCTGCGGCAGCGAGAGCGGGTCCCGCTCGCCCCTTTCTTGCCATCTGGTAGCCGTCGATCACGGTCACCACGGACGAGGATTCACCAGGCAGGTTCACCAAAATGGCGGTGGTCGAGCCACCGTACTGCGCACCGTAGTAGATACCGGCCAGCATGATCAGCGCCGCCACCGGAGGCAGGGCGTAGGTCGCTGGCAGCAGCATGGCGATCGTTGCCACGGGGCCGATGCCTGGAAGCACGCCGATGAGCGTACCGAGCAGACAGCCGACGAAGCAGTAGATCAGGTTCTGGAAAGTGAAGGCGACGCCGAAGCCGGTCGCCAGGTTCTGAAAAAGTTCCACGGACGATGCTCCTGCTTAACCGGTGATGAAGCTGGGCCAGACGGGGAACTGAAGATTCAGTGCCCACACGAAGGCCACATAGCTGCCCACAGCAAGGACGGTGGACAGAATTGCCACTTCCTTGAACTTGAAGCTATGACCGCCCAGGCTGGCGATGAACACCAGCGCGTAGATGGCGACGATCAGACCGAACTGGGGAATGCCCAGATTGGGAACGCCGACCAGCAGTACGCCGAACGCGAAGTTCGCAGCCAGGACGAAGAACACTTGCTTCCACGCCCACTTGCCGATCTTGTCACCGCCCGAAGGACCCTTGGTCAGGCCGGTGAAGCAGATGGCCGTGCCCAGAATGGACATCAGCACCCCCAGGATCAGCGGGAAGTAGCCCGGGCCCATGCGGGCACCGGTGCCGACGGTGTAGTTGGTAGCGCCGATCGCAAAAGCGAGGCCGATAACCAAAAACATCACGCCCGAAAAAAAGTCTTTCTGACTCTTGATTTTCACGAGAATGTCTCCTTACGGAATCACGACCCGGCGATTTTGCGTTCAGAAAAACTGTGTCTGGATGTGGATTCCACCTACAAAGGGCATACCCTCATGTCCTACCCGCATGAATGAAAAAGGGTGCCAGCAGGGGGCACCCGATCCATCCGTGGCAAAGGCCTGCGCCAGAGCAGGCACTCACGCTCCAACCCACCAATCGACTGCCCGTCATCCCAGCAAGGGCGTGCTGGCCATGACCTCGTCCAGCGTGGTCACGCCTTCGGCCACGCGCAGGGCACCTGCCAGGCGCAGCGGGCGCATGCCGTCCTGCACGGCCTGGCGGCGCAGCGCATCCATGGAAGGCGAGGTGTGGACCTGCTGCTTGAGCGCCTCGCTCACGGTCAGCAGCTCGTACAGGCCCATGCGCCCGCGAAAGCCCGTCATGCGGCACTCCACGCAGCCCACTGGCTTGTAGGGCTGGTAGCTGCCTGACAGTTTCCAGGGCCGCACGGCCTCGGCCAGCGTGGCGGCCGAGGTCTCCTCGTCGCGCTGCTTGCACTGCGGGCACAGCGTGCGCACCAGGCGCTGGGCCAGCACACCGAGCAGCGTGGCATTGATCAGGTAGGGCGGCACGCCCAGCTCCATCAGCCGGCTCACGGCGCTGGGCGCATCGTTGGTGTGCAGCGTGGAGAACACCAGGTGGCCGGTCAGCGCGGCCTGCACGGCCATTTCGGCGGTGGCCAGGTCGCGGATTTCGCCCACCATGATGATGTCCGGGTCCTGGCGCATCAGCGAGCGCAGTCCCTCGGTGAAGCCGAAGTCCAGCTGAGGCTGCACCTGGGTCTGGTTGAAGCTGGGCTCGATCATTTCGATCGGGTCTTCCACGGTGCTGACATTGACCGCCTCCGTGGCCACCCGCTTGAGCGTGGAGTACAGCGTGGTGGTCTTGCCCGAGCCCGTGGGCCCGGTCACGAGGATGATGCCGTGCGGGCGGCGCACCAGCTCGTTCCAGCGCTGGGCGTCATGGCTGGTGAAGCCCAGTGCATCCAGGTCCTTGACCGTGTTGTCGGGATCGAAGATCCGCATCACCAGCTTCTCGCCAAAGGCCGTGGGCAGCGTGGACAGGCGCATTTCCACCTCGTCACCGCGCGGGTTGCGGGTCTTGATGCGGCCATCCTGCGGGCGGCGCTTTTCCACCACGTCCATGCGCCCCAGCAGCTTCACGCGCGAGACCATGGCATTGAGCACGCCCATGGGCACCTGGTAGACCGGGTGGAGCACGCCGTCGATGCGAAAACGGATCACGCCCTGCTCGCGCCGGGGCTCCATGTGGATGTCGCTGGCGCGCTGGTCGAAGGCGTATTGCCACAGCCAGTCCACCACGCGCACCACGCCCTGGTCGTTGGCGTCGAGCTGCTTGCTGCTGTTGCCCAGCTCCACCAGTTGCTCGAAGCTGGCCGCGCTGGCTGCGCCGCCCGCCTTCTCGGCTGCGCGCACCGATTTGGCCAGCGCAAAGAATTCGCCCGTGTAGCGCTTGAGGTCCAGCGGACTGGCCAGCACGCGGCGCACCTTGCGGCGCGCCTGGCGCTCGACCTCGGCCACCCAGTCGTCGATGAAGGGCTCGGCCGTGGCCACCACCACTTCCTGCGGCGATACCTGCACAGGCAGCACCTTGTGGCGCTCGGCATAGCTGGCGCTCATGATTTCGCCGACGCGGCCCGCATCCACGCGCAGCGGGTCGATGCGCAGGTAGGCCATGCCGCTGCGGGTTGCCAGGTACTGGGTCAGCTCCTCGATGTCCAGCGCGCGCCCGTCACCGGCGCGGGCCACGCCCACGTTGGCCAGCCGGACCAGCGGGTGCTGGGTGCTCTCGGCCTGCGAGCAGCGCGCCACGGTGCGCTGGGCCTCTTCGGCCGTGATCACGCCATCGGCCAGCAGCCACTGCACCAGCCTGCGCCAGTCCAGGGGCCCCGAAGGATTGCTTGGAACAACGGCGGGTTTGGGCTGCGTGGTGGAGGTCGGATCGGACATGGCGTTGGGCCGGAAGCTGAACTGCGCCCTATGGTAAGCCTGCCGGCCGCCCTGCCCGGCCAGCGCCGCTCTACCAGGGCCGCACGAAGATCTTGGGCCAGCGCGTCGTGGGCAGGTCCCAGCGGGCCTGCACCTGGGCGCTGGCAGCCTGCAGCGCGGCGGGGTCGAGAGCGCGCGGCGTGCGCTGGGCCAGCACCACGGTGTTGCCCTCGCGCGTGGGGCGGAAGGCCCACATGGCCTCTTCGCCAAAGGCTTCGGCCATGCGCGCCAGGCTGCGCTCGTAGCTGGAGGTGCGGCCGAACAGGTTGACGGTCATGATGCCGTCCTCGGTCAGCAGATTGCGGCAGTCGGCATAGAACTCGGCGCTGTCCAGCACGGGCGCGGCCGCATCGTGGTCATAGAGATCAACGGCCAGCGCATCGACCGTGCCCAACCACTGGCTCTTGCGGATTTCCTGGGCCGCATCGGCCAGCACCACGCGCAGCGTGTCGCTGTCGGGCGGCAGCTTGAACCAGCTGCGGCACACGGCCAGCACCTGCGGGTTCAGCTCGATGGCCGTGGTGCGCATGCGCAGCTTCTTGTGGCAGAACTTGGTGATGGCGGCCGCGCCCAGGCCCAGCTGCATGGCATGGCGGCCGGCCACGCTGGCGGGCTCCATGAACAGCAGCCAGCCCATCATGCGCTGCACGTATTCGAGCTCGATCTCGAACGGCTCTCGTATGCGCATGGAGCCCTGGATCCAGGGCGTGCCCAGGTGCAGGTGGCGCACATCGCCATCGTCGGAGACGCTGACTTCGGGCAGCTCGATGTCTGCGGCGGTGGTGGCGCTGGAGGAAGAGGATGGGGCTGCCTTGGCGGCGCCGCGGGTCTTGCGTATCACGTCGGGAACAGTCAAAAAAATCAGAGCAATTGATGGGCAGCCAGCGCCTCGCGCCAGGCCTGGACCTTGCGCGCGAAACTCCAGCTCGCGTTGGCCGGGCTGGTCGATGGCAGCTTCACGGCGGCCAGGCCCAGCGCCTGCGTGCGGCCGGCGTGCTTGTAGCTCTCGCCACCGTTGTGCAGGGCCAGCGCCAGCTGCGGGCAATGCGTGCGCAGCGCCACGAAATCATTCACCTCGGCCGCGCGGATGGCGCTGTCCAGGCTGCCTTCGCGCTCGCAGCTGGCATACACGTCCCACAGGCCCAGGCCGCGGGCCAGCAGCCATTCGCAGCGGCCCGCATAGTCGTCGCGGCCGGGCTGCGGATGCCCGGGCCACAGGGCCTGGAGCAAGGGCCAGAACTGGTTTTGCGGATGGGCATAGTACTGCTGCAATTGCAGCGATCGCAGGCCCGGAAAGCTGCCCAGCACCAGGGCCCGGGTCCGCGCATCGGCCACCGGCGCCAGGCCCTGCCAGCGCGGGGCGCCGGGGGGCGGCAGGTCGGGAACGGTCAAGGACATGGCCGGCATTGTCGCCCAGCGGTCGCCGGGCTGCTGGCAGCGGACGGCAAGACCGCTCAGGTTCAGGTTCCGCGCAAGCCTGGTTCAGGCCATGGCGGGCAGGCCTCGCAGCGCGGCACGCGCGTTGCGGCCCGTGGCCTCGGCCAGGGCCTGGGGCGTGATGCCGCGCAACTGCGCAATCACGTCCGCAATGCGTGCCAGCTCGGCCGGCGTGTTGCGGCCCTGGGCCTGGCCCTGGGCACGCTGCCCGGCCGTGGTGTAGAGCCAGTGCGGCGGAATGTCGGGGGCATCGGTTTCCAGCACCAGCGCATCCAGCGGCAGGGCGGCTGCCAGTTCGCGCAGCTTGAGCGCCCGGTCATAGGTCACGGCCCCGCCAAAGCCCAGCTTGAAGCCCAGGTCGATGAAGGCCTGGGCCTGCTGCACGCTGCCGTTGAAGGCATGGGCAATGCCGCCCGCCACAGGCCGCGCGCGCAGGGTCTTGAGCAGCCGGTCGCTGGATTTGCGCACATGCAGGATGACGGGCAGGTCGAACTCGCGCGCCAGCGCGATCTGCTGCTCGTAGAACCAGATTTGCCGCTCCGCATCCAGCCCGGGCACGAAGAAGTCCAGGCCGATCTCGCCCACGGCCACCAGTTGCGCATCGCCGCGCAACCGCGCCAGCGTCTCGCGCAATGCGGCAATGTCCTGCTCGCGGGCATTGGGCGTGTACAGCGGATGGATGCCCAGCGCATAGCTGTCGCCATGGCGCCGCGCCAGCGCCACCACCGTGTCCCAGTGCTCGCGCGCCACGGCCGGTATCACCAGATGTGCAACGCCTGTCTCTGCCGCCTGCGCGCGCACGGCATCGCGGTCGGCATCGAATTCAGGGGCATCGAGGTGGCAATGGGTGTCTATCCAGGCGGGCATGGCCGCATCATGCCACCGGCCCGGGCGGCGCCCGTCCAAGGGGCAGACGATGCCCGGAGCAAGGGCAAACCCTTGGCTTATTGCGAGTCGGCTCCGTTTGACAAAATCAATACACGAATGGCTTGCGCCTCCATAAAAATACATAAAGTAACACTTACACCCCGCATCGGGCTCCCGCATCACCGGCCGGCATGCTTTGGAGAGAGGAATTCCCATGAAGCGCTCAGCATGGAGTCGAATCCTGGACCTCGGTGGCGCACGCCGCAAGGCGGAGCTTGACGGGCAATTGGCCGCCATACACAAGTCCCAGGCGGTGATCGAGTTCGACCTGCAAGGCCATGTGCTGGCCGCCAACCAGAACTTCCTGGACACCATGGGCTATGAGGAGGACGAGGTCATCGGCCAGCACCACCGCATGTTCGTGGACCACCAGATGAGCGAGTCGCCTGAATACACCGCGTTCTGGCAGCGCCTGGGCAGCGGCATCCACGACGCGGGGCGCTACCGCCGCATTGCCAAGGACGGGCGCGATGTCTGGCTGCAGGCAAGCTACAACCCCATCTTCGATCGCCATGGCAGGCCCTTCAAGGTGGTGAAGTACGCCACCGACATCACCGAGCAGCAGCGCCGCAACGCCGACGCCGAAGGCCAGCTGGCCGCCATCTCCAAGGTGCAGGCCATCATCGAGTTCGACCTGCAGGGCAACATCCTGCATGCCAACCGCCTGTTCCTGCAGGCCATGGGCTACACGCTGGATGAGGTCACGGGGCGGCACCACAGCATGTTCGTCCAGCCCCATGAGCGCCACAGCCCCGAATATGCGCAGTTCTGGCGCAAGCTGGCCAGCGGCCAGCACGATGCGGGCCAGTACCTGCGCATCGGCAAGCACGGCCGCCAGGTCTGGATCGAGGCCAGCTACAACCCCATCCTCGATGCCGATGGCCGCCCCTTCAAGGTGGTCAAGTACGCCCGCGATATC
Source organism: Delftia sp. JD2 (assembly GCF_001682645.1). NCBI lineage: Bacteria > Pseudomonadati > Pseudomonadota > Betaproteobacteria > Burkholderiales > Comamonadaceae > Delftia > Delftia sp. JD2. Next base: position 122,938 of record NZ_LFJT01000009.1, on the reverse strand, counting down.
ACGCGCCGCTTCACGGCCGCGCAGACCCTGGGCGAGGCCATGCAGGGCCTGAGCGAAAGCGCCGAGCACGCAGGCCAGGCCAACGAACTGGCACGCCAGGCCTGCCTGGTGGCCGAGCAGGGCGGACGCACGGTGCACGAGGTCATGGGCACCATGGAGTCCATCAGCGCCAGCTCGCGCAAGATCAGCGACATCATCGGCGTGATGGACGGCATCGCCTTCCAGACCAATATCCTCGCGCTCAACGCTGCCGTGGAGGCGGCCCGCGCAGGCGAGCAGGGCCGGGGCTTTGCCGTGGTGGCGGGCGAGGTACGGGCACTGGCACAGAACAGCGCCGCCGCCGCCAAGGAAATCAAGCAACTCATCCACACCTCGGTGGAGCAGGTGGCACTGGGCGCCAATCAGGTGCGCCAGGCCGGCGGCACCATGCAGGAAATCGTGGATTCCTCTCACCAGGTCACGGCCATCATGGGCGATGTGGTGCAGGCGTCCATGGCCCAGTCGGCACGCCTGCGCGAGGTGACGGCCGACCTGACGGCGCAGAGCGCGGCCGTCGCGGATGCATCCAGGGACCAGGCGCAGCGCAAGCCGCTGCCGGCATCCATCGTTCCCGCTGCGCCGCAGATCAAGTCGGCCCCGGCTGCGGCCGTGCTTCCCGTAGGCGCCCAGCGCCTGCCGGGCACCTTGCTGCGCATGGCCTGAGGCCAGGCTCAGGCCTGCCGGTCAGGCCAGTTGGCCCTGCACCAGGCGCACCATGCGGTCGCAGCGCGCCGCCAGCTGCTCATCGTGGGTGACCATGACGAAGGCCGTGCCATGGCTGCGCGCCAGCTCCAGCATCAGGCGGAACACGGTGTCGGCCGTGCTGCGGTCCAGGTTGCCGGTGGGCTCGTCGGCCAGCACGCAGGCCGGCTGGGTGACCAGGGCACGGGCAATGGCCACGCGCTGGCGCTCGCCCCCCGACAGTTCGGCCGGACGGTGCAGCATGCGTTCGCCCAGGCCCACGGCCGCCAGCATGCGCGCGGCGCGCTCCATGCACTCGGCCCTGTCGTCGCGGCGTATGCGCAGCGGCATGGCCACGTTGTCCTGGGCGCTGAATTCGGGCAGCAGATGGTGGAACTGGTAGATGAAGCCCAGGTGCCGGTTGCGCAGCGCGCCCTGCTTCTGGGCGCTGAGTTCATGCAGGGGCTCGCCCTTGAGGGTGACACTGCCGCTGGTGGGGGCGTCCAGCCCGCCCAGCAGGTGCAGCAGCGTGCTCTTGCCCGAGCCCGAGGCGCCGACAATGGCCAGCGTCTCGCCCGCACGCACCTGCAGGTCGACACCTGCCAGCACCTGCACGTTGAGCCGTCCTTCGGCAAAGCGCTTGGTCAGGCCGCGCGCATCCAGGACCACGGCGCCCTGCTGGGACACTTCGAAACCGGGCATCACATTCACTTCATTCATAGCGCAGCGCCTCGGCGGGGTTCACGCGGCTGGCGCGCCAGCTGGGATAGATGGTGGCGACAAAGGCCAGGACCAGGGAGATCACGGCGATGGGCATGATGTCGCTGTACTGCGGATCGCTGGGCATCTTGCTGATCAGGTAGATGTCCTTGGGCAGGAAGTTGGCGTGCAGCAGGCGCTCGATGGCCGGCACGATGACATCGATGTTGAAGGCGATGCCCAGGCCCAGCAGCAGGCCCGCGAAGGTGCCGATGACGCCCACCATGGCGCCCTGCACCATGAAGATGCCCATGATGCTGGACGGCGAGGCGCCCAGCGTGCGCAGGATGGCGATGTCGGCGCGCTTGTCGGTCACCGTCATCACCAGCGTGGACACCAGGTTGAACGCAGCCACGGCCACGATGAGCGTGAGGATGATGAACATCATGCGTTTTTCCAGCTGCACGGCCGCGAACCAGGTGCGGTTCTGCTGGGTCCAGTCGCGGATCAGCAGGCGGTCGGTGATGGTGTGGGCCAGTTCCATGGCCACGCGCGGCGCCTCGTGCAGGTCCTTGAGCTTCAGGCGGATGCCAGTCGGCCCTTCCAGGCGGAACAGGCGCTGCGCGTCCTCGTAATGCATCATCACCAGGGCCGAGTCGTATTCGTAGTGGCCGGAGTCGAAGGTGCCGACCACATGCATCTGCTTGAGGCGCGGCACCACGCCGGCCGGCGTGACCTGGCCGCCCGGGGCGATCAGCGTGACCATGTCGCCCTGGCGCACGCCCAGCGAGCGCGCCAGCTCCACGCCCAGCACCACGTTGAATTCGCCGGGCACCAGGCGCTTGAGCACCTCGGCATTGGTGGCGGCCACATCGGTGACCTCGCCCTCTCGCGCCGGATCGATGCCGCGCACCAGGGTGCCCTTCATGTCCTCGCCACGCGCCAGCAGCGCCTGGGCCGCGACGAAGGGTGCAGCGCCCAGCACGTCGGGGTTGGCGCGCGCCTCGCGCATGGTGCGCTCCAGATCGGGCAGCGCCGCACCCTGGGGCGCGAAGATCTCGATGTGCGAGACCACGCTGAGCATGCGGTCGCGCACTTCCTTCTGGAAGCCGTTCATCACGCTGAGCACGATGATCAGCGCCGCCACACCGAGGGCGATGCCCAGCATGGAGACGCCGGAGATGAACGAGATGAAGCCGTTGCGGCGCGTGGCACGCCCCGCCCGGGTGTAGCGCCAGCCGACGGCCAGTTCGTAGGGAAATTGCATGGGCATGCATTGTGTCATCGCCCACAGGCCCTGCATGGCGGCAGGCTTTGCCGTCGGCGTGTCAGCGCCGGTGCCGTCCGCGGTCCACACGCGGCAGGGCGTCGTAGCGGCCCTCCGCCTCCAGCGTCAGCGCATGGCGCTGCAGCCTGGCCAGCAAGGTATCGAATTGTGCGAGTTCCTCGTCGCTGAGCACGGACACCAGGTCCAGATGGATCTGGGCCATGCGCGGCAGGATCAGGCCATACATGCGCCGCCCCTCGGCCGTCAGCGACACGGCCACGCGGCGGCGGTCGCCGGGCATGGGGCTGCGCTGCACCCAGCCCTTTTCCTCCAGCCCGCTGAGGGCGCGCGAGGTGCGTGCGCGGTCCAGCTGCGCGCGTTCGGCCAGCTCCGACGACAGCAGGCCCTCGTTGGCAGCCACCGTGGCCATCACGCCCCACTCGCGGCGCGTGATGCCGAAATGCGCCTCGCACATGCGCATGGCCACGCCGCCCGCTGCACCGAAGTAGCGGTTGATGCGAAACAGCAGCATCTGCTGGATGGAGGTGGGAGCGGGACGGGTATTCACGGGGAACAGTTGATTAGATCAATTGCTGCGGGGACTTCTACAGTGGCCCCGTCCGGAAAGGAGACAACGGGAGCCACCGTCCGGAGCCGGCCTGGGGATTCTCGCAAAGCCCGGCGCCCCCGCAGCGCAGAAAGTTCGCCACCATGTTTTCCCTGTTCCAAGCCACCCATGCCACCCATGCCTTGCGCAGCCCGCTGCTGCGGGCCGGCCTGGCCCTTCTGCTGGGCCTGGGCTCCGGCGCTGGCGCCCGGGCCGATGCGACCGCCGATGCCGCGGCCTGGCCCGCCAAACCCGTGCGCATCGTCGTCGCCTTCGCACCCGCTGGCGCCGCCGACATCCTGGCGCGCAGCCTGGGCGAGGTACTGCAGCGTGAACTCAAACAGCCCTTCGTCGTGGACAACCGGCCCGGCGCGGGCGGCAACATCGGCACCGACAACGCGGCCAAGGCGCCCGGCGACGGCTACACGCTGCTGGTCGGCATCGACACGACCTTCACCGTCAATCCCTTCATCTACAAGAGCATGCCGTTCAAGGGCGCGGACCTGCGTCCCGTGATGATGATTGCCTCGCAGGGAATGATGGTGGCCGTCAACCCGCGCACCGGCCTCAAAACCCTGGACCAGTTCATCGCCCAGGGCAAGAGAAGCGGCCTGACGCTGGGCTCGGCCGGCTACGGCACGCCGGGCCACCTGGCCTCGGCCATCCTCACCCATGCCACGGGCGCCAAGGTCAGCCACGTGCCCTACAAGGGCAACGCCCCGGCCAGCACGGCCGTGCTGGCGGGCGAGGTGGACGGCGGGATCATCAGCTCCTCGGCCATGCTGGGCCAGGTGGCGGCCGGCAAGGTCGTGCCGCTGGCCGTGACCACGCGCCAGCGCAACCCGCTGGTGCCCGGCGTGCCCACCGTGGGCGAGCTGGGCCACAAGGACCTGGAGCAGGAAGTGCTGTTCGCCCTGTGGGTGCCTGCCGCCACGCCCGAGCCCCTGGTCGCAAGAATCCAGTCCGCGCTGGAAAAGGCCATGAAGGATCCGGCCCTGCGCGAGCGCATGCGCGCCAACGACCTGTTCTACGAAGGCCTGACCGGCCCGGCCGCCGCCGAACGCATACAGGCGCTGGCCGACCGCTACCGGACCGTGATCCAGTCCACCGGAATGAAGATGGAATGAGCGCCGCCGCTTCCCGCCCACAACCCTGCACAGAGCGCATTTCCATGTCCCGTCCCAATATCCTCTTCATCGTCGCCGACGACCTCGGCTATGCCGACCTCGGCTGCTACGGCGGCCGCGCGGCCGACTTCGGCCCGGTGTCTCCCGTGCTCGACCGCCTGGCCGCCAGCGGCCTCAGGCTCACCCAGGGCTATGCCAACTCGCCCGTGTGCTCTCCCACGCGCTTTGCCCTGGCCACGGCGCGCTACCAGTACCGCCTGCGCGGTGCGGCCGAGGAGCCCATCAACAGCAAGACACGCGGCACGCCGCTGGGCGAGAAGCTGGGCCTGCCGCCGGACATGCCCACCGTGGCCTCCATGCTCAGGGATGCGGGCTACCGCACGGCGCTGATCGGCAAATGGCACCTGGGCTACCCGCCGCACTTCGGCCCGCTGCGCTCGGGCTACGAGGAATATTTCGGCCCCATGTCGGGCGGCGTGGACTACTTCACCCACCTGAGCAGCTCGGGCCAGCACGACCTGTGGGTGGGCGAGGAGGAACACCATGACGAGGGCTACCTGACCGACCTGCTGTCGCAGCGCAGCGTGGACTTCGTCCACCGCATGGCCCAAGGCGATGCGCCCTTCTTCCTGAGCCTGCACTACACGGCGCCGCACTGGCCCTGGGAAACGCGCGAGGACCGCAGCACGGCCGAGGCGCTGGGCGCAGGCATTGCCCACCTGGACGGCGGCAACATCCACCAGTACCGCCGCATGATCCACCACATGGACGAAGGCATAGGCTGGATCGTCGAGGCGCTGCGCGCCAACGGGCAGCTGGACAACACCCTCATCGTCTTCACCAGCGACAACGGCGGCGAACGCTTCTCCGACAACTGGCCCCTGGTCGGCGGCAAGATGGACCTGACCGAGGGCGGCATACGCGTGCCCTGGATCGCGCACTGGCCGGCCGTGATCGCACCGGGCCGCAGCAGCCCCCAGCACTGCATGAGCATGGACTGGTCGGCCACGGTGCTGGATGCCGCCGGCGTGCAGGCGCCAGAGGACCATGCGCTGGACGGCATCTCGCTGCTGCCCGTGCTGCGGGCCGAAGATGCCGAATTCCCACGCACCCTGCACTGGCGCATGAAGCACCGCGGCCAACGTGCCCTGCGCGATGGCGACTGGAAGTACCTGCGCGTGGACGGCATCGACTACCTGTTCGACCTTGCCGCCGACGAGCGCGAGCGCGCCAACCAGGCAGCGCGCGCGCCCGAGCGTCTGGCCGCCATGCGCAGCGCCTGGGAAGACTGGAACCAGGGCATGCCGCCCATCCCCGAGGACGCCACGGTCAGCCTGGTCTCTTCGGCCCGCGACATGCCCCAGCGCTGAACCGCGCTCCAAGGGGAAAAACGAAGGCGCCGGCACTGCGGCACCCCATGCCCGACAATAGCGGCCATGCTTTTGACCGCGCCCCTGGTGTCCTCCACCCAAGCCCCGCTGGAGGAAACGACCGAATGGATCATTCCCTATGCCGGCGGTCCGTCCTCGGATGCAGCGGATGACGCTGCCGTCGCGGCCGTCTGGGGCGGACTGGAGCTGCCCCATCTCCAATCCCTGCTGGCGCTGATGCAGCCCGCGCCCGCACAGACCGGCACGGAGATGGATTTTTCTCCCCCCCACGAACGCGCCCTGGCGCGCTCGCTGGGCCTGCCCGATGCGCCGGGCCTGATTGCCTGGGCCGCCTGGCAGGCCGGTGAGACGGCGCAGGCCTGCGCCTATGTCACGCCCTGCCACTGGCACATAGGCGCAGACCAGGTCCACCAGAGCGATCCCGCCACCACCCCCCTCAGCGATGAGGAATCCCGCCAGCTGCTGGCCCTGCTGGCGCCCTGGTTCGCTGACGACGGCATCGTGCTGGAGTACCAGCAGCCGCAGCGCTGGCTGGCGCGCGGTGCGCTGTTCGATGACCTGGCCACGGCCTCCATGGACCGCGTCATCGGCCGCGACGTGCGGCCCTGGCTGCCCGATGCGCAGCAGGCGCGCGCCCTGCACCGCCTGCAAAGCGAGGTGCAGATGCTGCTCTACACCCATGTCTTCAACGACGCCCGCGCCGCCCGCGGCCAGGTGCCCATCAACGCCTTCTGGGTCCACGGCGCCGGGCGCCTGCAGCCCGGCACGGCCACCGGCGCCAAAGCCGCCGTGCAATGCCTGGACGACCTTCACGCCGCAGCCCTGCAGGGCAACCCCGCTGCGTGGCGCGAGGCCTGGAAGGCGCTGGACGCCGGGCTCATCGCCCGCCTGCTGGAGCGCGTGCGCGCAGGCCACCCGCTCACGCTGACGCTGTGCGGCGAACGCCATGCCATCGCATGGAGCAGCCGCCCGCCGCGCTGGCTGGACAGGCTGACGGGCCTTTTCGGCCCCCGCGCCCTGCCCGACCTGGGCCACATGCTCTGACACATTGCCCATGAAAATCATCCCCCGCGAGATCCCTGCGCAGCAGGCCTCGGCACTGCGCCAGGCCGGCGTCCACCCGCTGCTGGCCCAGCTCTACGCCGCACGCGGCGTGTGCTCCGCCGACGAACTGGACGACACGCCTGCACGCCTGCTGGCCCCCTCCGGCCTGCTGGGCATGGAGGCCGCCGTGCGGCTGCTGGCCGATGCCATAGAGCGCGGCCTGCGCCTGTGCATCGTGGCCGACTACGACTGCGACGGCGCCACCGCCTGCGCCGTGGGCTGGCGCGGCCTGCGCATGCTGGGCGCGACCGAGGTCAGCTACCTGGTGCCCGACCGCGTGGTGGACGGCTACGGCCTGACGCCGCCCATCGCACGCCGCGTCAAGGAAACCGGCGCCGAAGTGATGGTCACCGTGGACAACGGCATTGCCAGCGTCGAAGGCGTGGCCGAGGCCAAGGCCCTGGGCCTTCAGGTGGTGGTCACCGACCACCACCTGCCCGGCAACCACCTGCCGCTGGCCGATGCCATCGTCAACCCCAACCAGCCCGGCTGCAGCTTCGAGAGCAAGTCCATGGCCGGTGTCGGCGTGATGTTCTACGTGCTGCTGGCCCTGCGTGCCGAGCTGCGCGCGCGCGGCCGCTTCGACAAGGCCAATCAGCCCCGGCTGGAGGCCCTGCTGCCCCTGGTCGCCCTGGGCACGGTGGCCGACGTGGTCCGGCTGGACGCCAACAACCGCCGCCTGGTCGCCCTGGGCCTGAAACAGATCCGCCGTGGCCAGATGCAGCCGGGCCTGCTGGCCCTGTTCGAAGCCGCTGGCCGCAAGGCCTTTGCGGCCACCACGTTCGACTTCGGCTTTGCCCTGGGCCCGCGCATCAATGCCGCAGGCCGGCTGTCCGACATGACCATCGGCATCGAGTGCCTGACCACGGACGATGCGGGCCGCGCCGCCAACCTGGCGCAGATGCTGGACGCCATCAACCGCGAACGCCGCGAACTGGAAGGCGGCATGCGCGAGCAGGCCCTGCTCATGGCCGAAGGCCTGTGCGAGGACGGCATGACGCCGCCGGCCGCCATCAGCGTGTTCGACCCCGACTTCCACGAGGGCGTGGTCGGCATCGTGGCCTCGCGCATCAAGGACCGCATGCACCGGCCCAGCTTCGTCTTCGCCGCCAGCGGCGCGCCGGGGCACGAGCATGAACTCAAGGGCTCGGGCCGCTCCATTCCCGGCTTTCACCTGCGCGACGCGCTGGACCTCGTATCCAAGCGCCACCCCGGCCTGCTGCTGCGCTTTGGCGGCCACGCCATGGCGGCCGGCTGCACCATTGCCGAGGCCGGTTTCGCGGTGTTCGAGAAGGCCCTGGCCCAGGTGGCACAGGAATGGCTGGACGCGGCCACGCTGACGCGCCGCATAGAGACCGACGGACCGCTGGACCCGGATTTCCGCAAGCCCGAAATGGTCGAGCAGCTCAATCTCGCGGTCTGGGGCCAGGGCTTTGCCCCGCCCACCTTCAGCGAGCAACTGGAAGTGCTCTCACAGCGCCTGGTCGGTGAAAAGCACCTGAAACTGCAATTGCGCCATCAGGGCGAAACCGTGGACGGCATCTGGTTCGGCCATACCGACCCGCTGCCGCCATCGGCCTGCATTGCCTTTCGCATGGACATCAATGAATGGCGCGGAGAGCGCAAGGTGCAATTCCTGATCGAGGGAGTGCATTCGGACGCGTCCTAGAGACCCGGGGCGCCATTCACGGTGCCCCTCGGTTAATATCCCCGGTTTTTGCAACAAATTATTGCAAATTCATTCCAAGAAAACCGGGGAAATACTCATGACCTCTCGCCTGTGGCCTTGCACGGCCATTGCCATCACCCTGGCCGCCGGCCTTTCCGGCTGCTCCACCACCGAGCAATCGCGCACGCTTGAAACAGCCAAGCCCGCTTCTGCATCCAGCGCCTATCAAGGCCCGCGCAGCCCCATTTCCGTGGGCAAATTCGACAACCGCTCCAGCTTTCAGCGCGGCATTTTCTCGGACGGCGTCGATCGTCTCGGTGGCCAGGCCAGAACCATCTTGGTAACCCACCTGCAGCAAAGCGGCCGATTCAGCGTGCTGGACCGCGACAACATGTCCGAGACCCGCCAGGAAGCGGGCTTCAACCGGCAGGAGCAGGCGATCAAGGGCGCCACCTACGTCGTGACCGGCGACGTGAGCGAGTTCGGCCGCAAGGTGGTCGGGGACCGCCAGTTCTTCGGCGTGCTCGGCCGTGGCAAGGAGCAGGTGGCCTATGCCAAGGTCAGCCTGAACATCGTCCGGGTGCAGACCTCCGAAGTCGTCTATTCGGTGCAGGGTGCCGGCGAATACAGCCTGTCGAACCGTGAAATCGTGGGATTCGGCAGCACGGCCGGCTATGACTCCACGCTCAACGGCAAGGTACTGGATCTGGCCATCCGCGAAGCCGTGGACAAGCTGGCAGCCGGCATTGACAGCGGCGCATGGAAGCCCGCGCAATGAAGCGCCCCATCCATTCGGCAACGGCCCTGGCCGCGCTGGCCATCTGCGCCACGTTGGCCGGCTGCGCCGCGCCGCGCCAGCCGCTGTATGCCTGGAATGACTACCAGCCCCAGGTCTACCAATACCTCAAGGATGACGGCAGTACCGGCGCCGAGGACCAATTGCTCAAGCTGGAAGAAGCCCGCCTGAAGGTGCAGGCCGAGGGAAAGGCACTGCCGCCCGGCTACCGCGCCCATATGGCCATGCTCTATTCCCGGACCGGCAACAACGAAAAGACGGTGGAGCAACTGGCCGAGGAAAAACAGCATTTCCCAGAGTCCGCCACCTTCATGGACACGCTGCTGCAAACCTTCACGGCCCGCAAGAATTGACATGCGCCTGACCGATCACATCAAGACCCTGGCTCTTGCCATGACCGTGGCGCTGACCGGGTGCGCCACCACCGCGCCCTATGACTATTCGGCGCTGCGGGCATCCAAGCCTGCCTCCATCCTGGTCATGCCTGCGCTGAACCAGTCCCCGGAAGTGAATGCACCGGCGGGCGTGCTGTCCCAGATCACGCTGCCGCTGGCCGAGGCCGGCTACTACGTTCTGCCCGTGGCTGTCACCGAGGAAATGTTCCGCCAGAACGGCATCGTCAGCGCCGACGACGCCCAGGAACTGCCCGTGGCCAAGCTCCGTGAAATCTTTGGCGCCGATGCGGCCCTGTACCTGAACATCCGCAATTACGGCACCAGCTATGCGGTGATCAGCAGCGCCTCGGTGGTCACGCTGGAGGCCAGGCTGGTGGACCTGCGCACCGGCACCCAGCTGTGGGATGGCAGTGCCACGGCCTCCAGCGCCGAAGGACAAAGCTCAGGCGGCGGACTGGTCGGCATCCTGGTGACGGCACTGCTCAACCAGATCCTGGACACCATGAACGACCGCAGCGTGCAGATCGCCTCCATCGCCAACCAGCGCCTGCTGTCGCCCATGGCGCAGCGCGGACTGCTGCCAGGCCCGCGCTCGCCCGACTACGGCAAGCCGCGCAACTGACGAAGGCCTGCAGGCCGGCGCTGACTTGCACGCCGGCCTGCATCCCCGCTCCTCCCGCTCAGAAGGTCTCCCAGTCGTCGTCCGCCCCGGCCTTGGCTGCTGTCCTGGCGGGGGCTTTCGCCACAGGCTGCTGGATCTTCTGGGGCACCGGTGCATTGCGCACGGCCGGCGCTGGACGTGCGGGTGCCGCAGGCGCCGGGCGCACCGCAGCAGTTGCACCGATAGATGCCGGCCGGCGTGCCGCTGCGGTGGCCGGCACGTGTGCCCTGGCCGGCGCCAGTGCGCTGCCCTCCTGTCCCAGCTTGAACACCGCCACCACCTCGGACAGGCGCCGCGCCTGGTCCTGCATGGCCAGCGCAGCCGCGCTGGATTCCTCGACCAGGGCCGCGTTCTGCTGGGTCATCTGGTCGAGCTGGGTCACGGCCTGGTTGACCTGGCCGATGCCGTCGCGCTGCTCGGTGGACGAGGCCGTGATCTCGCCGATGAGGTCGCTGACGCGGCGCACGCTGGAGACGATTTCCTCCATGGAACGCCCCGCCTGCTCCACCTGCTTCGAGCCCGACTGCACGTTGTCCACGCTGGTGGTGATCAGCAGCTTGATTTCCTTGGCGGCCTCGGCGCTGCGCTGGGCCAGCGAACGCACCTCGCCCGCCACCACGGCAAAGCCCCGGCCCTGCTCGCCAGCGCGGGCCGCTTCCACGGCGGCGTTCAGCGCCAGGATATTGGTCTGGAAGGCAATCCCGTCGATCACGCCGATGATGTCGGCGATCTTGCGGCTGCTGTCCGTGATCTGCTGCATGCTGGTGACCACCTGGGCCACCACGGCACCGCCCTGCTCGGCCGCCTGCGCGGCCGTGGCCGCCAGCTGGTTGGCCTGGCGCGCCGTGTCGGCCGACTGGGTGACGGTGGCCGTCAGCTCTTCCATGCTGGCCGCCGTCTCCTCCAGGTTGGCCGCTGTCTGCTCGGTGCGCGAGGACAGGTCCTGGTTGCCGCTGGCGATCTGGTTGGAGGCCGTGGACACAGACTCCACGCCAGAGCGCACTTCGCCCACCACGCCGCGCAGCCGCTGCGCCATGCCGTTGAGTGCGCCCAGCAGATGGCCCAGCTCATCGCCCCGGTTGCTTTGCACCGAGCCCGTGAGGTCGCCTGCGGCAATGCCGTCGGCCAGGGCCACGGCCTGGTCCAGCGGCCGCGTGATCGACCGCATGATGGCCACCCCCATGAACAGGCCCAGGGCCACGATGACCGCACTGGCCAGCGCACCGATCCAGTACGCCTGGCGCCGATGGGCCACGCCTTCCTCGCGCGCCAGCTCGCTTTGGCGCTCCAGTTGCTGCACGAAGGCTTCCTGCGCGCTGTTGTAGCGCTCGGCCGCCGGGCGCAGCTGCTTTTCAACGATGTCGAACGTGGTGGCGAAATCGCTGGCCTTGCGCGCCTCCTGGGCCGCCGAGTTGGCCTTGAGCGTCTCGCGGCGCTCGGCCGCCACGGCGTCCAGCGCCTGCTTGGACTGCGTGCCCAGCTGCAGGTCGCCCACCTGCTTTTGCAGCACGTTGATGCGCTCTATGCCCTTGCTCATCAACGCGCGCTGCTGCGCGGCCAGCGTCTCGTCGGGCGACATGGCCGCGACGATGGAGCGCTCCACGCTCATCTGCGTCAGATGCCGCCACTCGCGCGCCAGCGTGGCGCCGCTTTGCGCGGTCATCACATCGGTGTTGATCTTCTCGTTGACCCCGTGCAGATAGACCAGGATGCCGCCGTTGACCACCAGCATGCTCACCAGCAGTCCCAGCACCAGGGCCCACAGCTTCTGGGCGACCGTGATTTGATTCAGATTCATGGAAAAACCGATCTTTTTTATAACAATGCCGGAGCCAGGCCATGGCGCCCCTGCCGCCCATCGCTCCGGAAACCATTCTTGTCCACCCTTGACGGCGCCTGGCTGATCATCGTCATGCATCCGTCACTATTGAGGCCTGTTAACCCGCACTCAGGGAAGTCCCCCAGCCGCACTTCCCGGCTCGGAAAAGCACCGACACCTACAATGGACCGGTGCCCAAGTCCTATCTGAACGCCGATCTGCATAGCCACTCCGTGGTCTCGGATGGAACGCTGACGCCGGAGCAACTGGCCGAACGCGCCGCCTCCCGGGGCGTGCAGCTGTGGGCGCTGACCGACCATGACGAAGTCGGCGGCCAGCACCGCGCCGCCGCCGCCGCGCGCGCCTGCGGCATGGACTACCTGACGGGCGCCGAGATCTCGGTGAGCTTTGCAGGTGCCACCGTGCACATCGTGGGACTGGGATTTGACGCGGACGACCCCGCCCTGCTCGAAGGGCTGCACGCCACGCGCGATGGGCGCGGCCCACGCGCCCGCGAGATGGCTCGCCAGCTGGAGCTGGCCGGCATCGAAGGCAGCTACGAAGGCGCGCTGCGCTTCGCCGGCAATCCCGGCCTGATCTCACGCACCCATTTCGCACGCTTTCTCGTGGAATCGGGCCGCTGCCGCGACACGGGCGAGGTGTTCCGCCACTACCTGACCGAAGGCCATCCCGGCTACGTGCCCCACACCTGGGCCCGCCTGGCCGATGCCGTGCGCTGGATCACGCAGGCCGGCGGTGTGGCGGTGATCGCCCATCCGGCCCGCTACGCGCTGACGGCCAACGAGGAATACGCGCTGTTTTCCGAATTCAAGGCCCATGGCGGCCAGGGCGTAGAGGTCGTCACCGGCAGCCACCGGCCCAGCGAATACACCATCTATGCCGACATGGCGCGCGAATTCGGCCTGGCCGCATCGCGCGGCAGCGACTTCCACAGCCCCGAGGAATCGCACACCGATCTGGGCGACCTGCCCTACCTGCCGGGCCAGCTGACGCCGGTATGGGAACTGCTGAGCGAGCGCATACAGCTGGCCTGAGCTCCTCCCGCCAACAACGCACACCATGGTCCTACGCTTCGAAGCCCACCCCGACAATCCCCAGCCCCGTCTCATCAAGCAGGCCGCCGACATGCTGCGCCAGGGCGCCATCCTGGCCATTCCCACGGATTCCAGCTACGCGCTGGTCTGCCATCTGGACGACCGCCCTGCGGTGGAGCGGCTTCGCCGCATCCGGCAGATCAACGACAAGCACCATCTCACGCTGCTGTGCCGCGACCTGTCGGAGCTGTCCAGCTATGCGCGCGTGGACAACCGACAGTACCGCCTGCTCAAGCTGGCCACGCCGGGGCCGTACACCTTCATCCTGGAAGCCTCCAAGGAAGTGCCCAAGCGCCTGAGCCATCCCTCGCGCAAGACCATCGGCCTGCGCGTGCCGGACCGCAAGGGCACGCAGCTGCTGCTGGAGCAACTGGGCGAGCCGCTGATCGCCACCACGCTGATCCCGCCGGGCGAGACCGAGGCCCTGCACGACGCGGACGCCATCCTGGAGCGCTTTCCCCACGAGCTTGACGCCATCGTCGATGCAGGCGCCTGCCCTTCGGAGCCGACCACCGTGATCGACCTGGTTCCCATGGCCCTGGGCAATCCGCCGACCGTGGTGCGCCAGGGAAGGGGCAGCCTGGACGCCCTGGGCCTTGAGATGGCCTGATGAAGATGGCCCGAGCAGGGGCCATGCTCCGCACCGCATGAACGACAAACGCCGGGCAAGCCCGGCGTTTGTGTTGTGAAGAGACGCTGACGAGAAAGATGCAGATCAGTGCTGCGCCAATTCCAGCGACTGCAGCGGCCGGGCCGCAGGAGTCGGCGCACGCTGCTGTGGCCTTGGCGAACTTGGCGTCCTTGGAGAACTTGCTGCGGGCGCCACGGCAACGGACGGGGCCAGCGCGGGCTTGGCCTGCGCTGCCGAGAACCCCGCGCCCGCCGCAGACTCGGGCTCGTCATCGAGCTTGAAGGCGCCCACTGCCTGCTCCAGATCCTGGGCGCGCTCGCTCAACGCCGAGGCCGCGCGCGAGGCCTGCTGCACCAGGGCTGCGTTCTCCTGGGTGGCGCTGTCCATGTGGCCCACGGCGGCGTTGACCTGGGCGATGCCCTCGCTTTGCTCGCGCAGCGCCTGCGACATTTCGCCCAGCAGGCCCGATACCTGGCCCACGGCGCCCACGATTTCCTGCATCGTGGCGCCCGCCTGGTTGACCAGGCCGGCTCCGCTTTCCACCTGGCGCACGCTGGTGGTGATCAGTTCCTTGATCTGCTTGGCGGCCTCGGCCGAGCGCCCGGCCAGGCTGCGCACCTCGCTGGCCACGACGGCAAAGCCCCGGCCCTGCTCGCCCGCACGCGCCGCCTCCACGGCCGCGTTGAGCGCCAGGATATTGGTCTGGAAGGCGATGCCTTCGATGACCTGGATGATGTCCACGATCTTGCGCGAGCTGCCGCTGATGGCCTCCATGGTCTGCACCACCTCGCTCACCACGGCCCCGCCGCGCTTGGCGGTGGACGAGGCATCGACGGCCAGGCCGCTGGCCGAATGCGCGCGGTCGGCGTTCTGGCGCACGGTGGCGGTGAGCTGCTCCATGCTGGCCGCCGTCTGGGCCAGCGCCGAGACCTGGGCCTCGGTGCGGCGCGACAGGTCGGAGTTGCCGGCGTCGATCTCGCCAGCCGACAGGCCGATGGAATCCGTGGACTGCTTGATGCGGCCGACCAGCTCGGTCAGCGTGTCCTCCATGGTGCCCAGCGCGCCCAGCAGGCGACCGAAGTCGCCCTGCAGCTCGGTCGAGAACTCCTGGCTCAAATCACCGGCAGCCACGGTCTCGGCAATCAGGATGGCCTGGCCCAGCGGCTGCACGATTCCCCGCCGCAGGCTGAACCAGGCCACCAGGGCCAGCACGCAAACGGCAGCCCCCAGCCCCAGCACCCACCAGCGCGTGTGCACCAGCGCCTGCTCGGCCACCGTGGTCGCTCCCCCGGCCGCCAGCGCCTGTTCGGCCTGCCCCAGTGAAAACACCGTGACCGCCATCATCGTGAAGACCAGCAGATTGATACCGCCGAACGCAATCACCAGCCGCCAGCCTATCGGCAGCCTGCCCAAGCCCAGTACGCCCACGTGCCACCTCTTGTACATATGGCCCGAGGGCCTTGGTGAAAAACCTGTTGAGGGAATCATCTCATCGGTGTTTCATTTTGCAACACAGAATGGGGCATTGCCAATCTGCGGGAAACCACCATATCTACGCGGCCAGAGCGCAGCGCACGGGCTCTGGCGGCTGCCAGCGGCAAGGGTGGCCAGCGTCTGAGACAATGCCCGCCGTGGACATCTCCAACCTCATCCAGACCGTACTCATCTATGCCCTGCCCGTGCTCTTCGCGATCACGGTGCACGAGGCAGCCCACGGCTATGCCGCGCGCCACTTCGGCGACAACACGGCCGCCATGATGGGACGCATCACGCTCAACCCCATCAAGCACATCGACCCCATCGGCACCATCCTGATGCCGCTGCTGCTGTACTTCGCTACCTCGGGCGCCTTTCTGTTCGGCTACGCCAAGCCCGTGCCCGTGCGCTTCGACCAGTTGCGCAACCCCAAGCGCGACATGATCTGGGTAGCACTGGCAGGCCCGGCCTCCAATTTCGTGCAGGCCCTGCTGTGGGGCGTGCTGCTGGTGGTTCTGGTGGGATCGGGCGTGGGCGAGCGCTTCTTCATAGAAATGTGCCGTGCCGGCATCCTGGTCAATCTGGTGATGTGGGCATTCAACCTGTTTCCGCTGCCGCCGCTGGACGGTGGCCGCATCCTGGTCGGCCTGCTGCCCTGGCGTCAGGCGCAGTGGGTGGCGCGCATCGAGCCCTGGGGCTTTTTCATCGTCATGGGCCTGGTCATCGCCGGCGTGGTCGGCAGCCTGTGGCTGCGCCCGCTGATGGACCTGGGCTACGCCGTGATCGACTTCGCGCTGACCCCGCTGATCGCGCTGCTGCGCTGAACGCGCTGCAGAACGGTCCACCGGCTGTCTCTGCGGCTCCCTGTTTTTCTTTCTTGCCTGTCGAAGCCTCCCGTCATGAGCACCATCCGTTTCCTCACCGGCATCACTCCCAGCGGAACCCCGCACCTCGGCAACTATGCCGGCATGCTGCGCCCGGCCATCGCGGCCAGCCGCTCGCGCGAGGTCGAGAACTTCTACTTCCTGGCCGACTACCACGCCCTGATCAAATGCCAGGACCCGGCACGCGTGCAGCGCTCCACCATCGAGATCGCGGCCAGTTGGCTGGCGGCGGGGCTGGACCCCGAGCATGTGACCTTCTACCGCCAGTCCGACATTCCCGAGATCCCCGAGCTGTGCTGGCTGCTGACCTGCGTGACCGGCAAGGGCCTGCTCAACCGCGCCCACGCCTACAAGGCGGCCGTGGACAAGAACCACGCGGACGGCACCGAGACCGATGACGGCGTGACCGCCGGCCTGTTCATGTACCCCGTGCTCATGGCGGCCGACATCCTGGCCTTCAATGCGCACAAGGTGCCTGTGGGCCGCGACCAGGTCCAGCACATCGAGATGACGCGCGACATGGCCTCCAGCTTCAACCACATCTACGGCGGCGAGTTCTTCACGCTGCCCGAGGCGCAGGTCGAGGAGAACGTGGCCACGCTGCCCGGCCTGGATGGCCGCAAGATGAGCAAGAGCTACAACAACACCATCCCGCTGTTCTCCTCGCGCGAGCAGCTGCGCAAGCTCATCGGCAGCATCACCACCGACTCGCGTACGCCCGGCGAGCCCAAGGAAGTCGAGGGCTCGGCCCTGTTCCAGATCTACCAGGGCTTTGCCAGCGAAGAGGAAACCGAGGCGCTGCGCCGCCAGTACGCCGAAGGCATTGCCTGGGGCGACGCCAAGCAGCAGCTGTTCGAGCGCATCGACCGCGAGCTGGCGCCCATGCGCGAGCGCTACGAGCACCTGGTGGCCCACCCTGCCGAGCTGGAGGACATCCTGCAGGCCGGCGCCGCCAAGGCCCGCCGCGAGACCCTGCCCCTGATCCGCGAACTGCGCTCGGCCGTCGGCCTGCGCAGCCTGGCACAGGCCCCCGTGGCCGCCAAGGCCAAGGCCGCCAGGCAGGCCCTGCCCCAGTTCAAGCAATACCGCGAAGCCGACGGCAAGTTCTACTTCAAGCTCGTCGCCGCCGACGGCCAGCTGCTGCTGCAAAGCCTGGGCTTCGACGCCCCCAAGGAAGCCGGCCAGGCCATTGGCCAGCTCCAAAAGGAAGGCGAGGCGGCCCTGTCCGCACTGCAGCCCCGGCTGCAGCCCGCAGACCCCCAGTTGGTGCTGGCCGCCCTGCAGCAACTGCGCGATGCCGCAGAGTAAGGGTAAGCTTCGCTTGAGAAACCGCCTATTTGCGGGCAGTCTTGCCCGCGGGCTCGGCGCCGGGATTGCGGCGCGTGCGTGAAAGGACATTTGGATGCGTATAGCTGCTCTGGACGATGATCCGCTGCAACTGGAGATGCTGCGTCAGGTCGCGCTGGAGACGGGCCACAGCTGCCACACCTACCAGACGGGCTCGGCCCTGCAACTGGAGCTTCGCCGCGAGAGCTTCGACCTGCTGATCGTGGACTGGCACCTCCCGGACATGGAAGGAACGGACTTGGTGCGATGGGCGCGTGGCCATGTCAGCCGCGAGCTGCCCATCCTCATCATCACCCACCGCAGCGAAGAGGCCGACATCGTCGAGGGCCTGTCCTGCGGCGCCGACGACTTCATGGTCAAGCCCGTGCGCCATGCCGAGCTGCGCGCGCGCATGGCCGCCCTGTTGCGCCGCGCCTATCCGGTGAACACGCAAAGCGTGCTGGAGTTCGGTCCCTACCGTTTCCTCACCACCACCAACAGCCTGGAAATGCACGGCCAGCCCATCGAGGTGACGCACCGCGAGTACACGCTGGCCCTGACCCTGTTCCAGAACCAGGGCCGGCTGTTGTCGCGCGAGCACCTGCGCGAAGCCGTGTGGGGACACAACGCCGAAGTGCAGTCGCGCTCGCTGGACACGCATATCTCGCGCCTGCGCGCCCTGCTGAACCTGCGCGCCGGACAGCCCTACGCCATCAGTGCCGTGTACGGCTATGGCTATCGCCTCGATGTGCCCGACGCAGCGCTGCAGGCGCTGCAGCAGGCATCATGACCGTACACATGCCTGCCGCCCTGGGCAGGCCCGTATCGCGGGCCTGCATGCTGGCCGCTCTCGGCCTGCTGGGCCTGCTCGGCCTGGGCGGCGCGCAGGCCCAGATCAAACCCGTGGGCCGCAACGGCGACACGATGGCGCACCGGGTCGTCGCCGGCGACACGCTGGAGCAGCTGGCGGCCCGCTACCTGGGTGATGCCCGCCAGTGGACCGACCTGCAGCAGCACAACGGCGTGGCCAATCCCTACCGCCTGCGGCCCGGCTCCGTGCTGGAGATTCCCGTGCGCCTGCTGCGCGCCGCTGTCGCCTCCGTGGAATTCGTGCAGGGCGATGCACGCAGCACGCGCCCGCTGGACCACCTGGCCGATACGCAGGGCGCGGCCGGAGACGATGCGGGCCAGCCCCTGCGCAAGGGACAGACGCTGCAGGAAGGCGAGCGCCTGCAGCTGGCCCCGGACGCATTCGTCGCCGTGCGCCTGGCCGATGGCTCCCTGGTGCGCGTGCAGTCGCAGTCCGATGTGGTGCTGCGCCAGATGCGCCGCAAGGGCCGTGCCGGCAGCCTGCAGTCCGTACTGGACCTGCGCGAGGGCGGCGTCGAGGCCTCCGTGCCGCCCGAACCCGGCAACGCACAGCGCCGCTTCGAGATCCGCACGCCCGCTGCATCGACCAGCGTGCGCGGCACCCGCTTCCTGGTCCAGGCCGATGCCGCCGGCAGCACGGCAGCCGCCGTCGATGAAGGCACCGTCGCCGTGGGCTCCGACGCTTCAAGCGCGAACACTGGCGATGCGCTGCTGCGCCCGGGCCAGGGCGTGGCCGTGGCCGCCAATGGCCGCGTAGGCGAGCCCCGCCCCATGCTGGGTGCGCCCGACATCACGGCGTGGCCTGCGCTGGCGGAAGACGCCAACTGGATCAGCCTGCCCCTGCCTGGCTTGCCGGGCGCCGTGCGCTACCAGCTACAGCTGTCGCGCGATGCCGACATGACCCAGGTGCTGCGCAGCGCCAGCTTCCAGGCCACGGCATCGCCGCTTCGCCTGGCGGGCGTGGAGGACGGTGATTACGTGCTGTCCCTGCGCGGCATCGATGCCCAGGGCATTCCGGGCGCCGCCAGCCGCCGCGCCCTGCGCGTCAAGGCCCATCCCGTGCCGCCGCTGTATGAATCACCGCAGGCCGACGCCACCGTGGGCCTGGGCCGCGCCAGCCTGCAATGCACCCAGGTCGTGGGCGCCGCGCGCTACCGCATCCAGGTCGTCTCTGCCGATGCGCAGGCCGGCTTTGCCGAGCCCGCCATCGATGCACGCGACCTGAACGACTGCACACTGCCCGCCACCACGCTGGCCCGCCTGCCGGCCGGACGCTATCTCTGGCGTGCCGCCAGCATTCGCACGCTGGCCAATGGACAGCCCGACCAGGGCCCGTTTGCCGCAGCCCAGGCCATGCAACTGGCGGCCGTTCCGCCCCAGCCCTCGGCCAGCGCGCTGCAGATGGGTGACGGCCCGGCCGAAGGCAGCCGCCAGATCCGCTGGAGCGGCGAGCCCGGCCAGCGCTACCACGTGATGGTGGCGCGCGACCAGGAGTTCACCGCGCCGCTGGTGGACCTCTGGACCGACCAGCCGCAATGGAGCACCGAGGACCTGCCCGCAGGCAGCTACTACCTGCGCCTGCAGATCGAGGATGCCAACGGCCTGCGCAGCGATTTCTCGGCCGCGCGCCAATTCCGCACCGGCAGCTGGATCGTCGATGCCAGCGGCGAGATGATGCATTCGGGCAACGGAGAGCGCCTGCAGCGCCAGTAGCCGTGCCCGTTCATTCCCTGACCGCGCTTGTCCACCCAGCCGCCCTCGCCTGACAGCCCCGCCACGCCGGCGCAGCCAGCGCCTGCGCGTGGCCGTGGACTGCGGCGGGACTGGCTGCTGCTGGCGGCGGGCCTGCTGTCCCTGGCGTTCTGGCTCAGCGGCGACGGGCAGCTCGACCGCATCAACGGCTTCGTCCAGGACACGGCCAGCTGGCTGCACCGGCCCAAGGCATCGCAGGACATCGTCATCGTCGCCATCGACGATGCCAGCATCGACGCCATTGGCCGCTGGCCCTGGCGCCGCGCCCTGCACGCCGGCCTGCTGGAGCGCATCAGCCAGGCACCGCCGCGCGCCATAGGCCTGGACGTGATGCTCAGCGAGGAAGACCTGGACTACCCCGGCGACGACCTGCTGCTGGCGCGCGTTCTGCAGCGCAGCGGCCGCACCGTCTTGCCCGTGGCGCCAGGCAGCGGCCCGCTGCCGGCCTTCGCACAGGCCGCAGCGGCGCTCGGCCACACCCAGCTGCCCGTGGACGCCGATGGCGCGGTGCGCGGCTTCCATGCCATAGAAGGCAGTGCGCAGCAGCCCTGGTGGCACATGGCGCTGGCCCTGCACTGCGTGGGCGAGAACGGCCGCGCATGCGCCCGCCCGGAGCCCGTGCCGCCCATGGACCCCGACGCACCCTCCTGGCAACGCCGCCAGCAGGAGATCATTGCCTTTGCACAGGCCAGGCCGGAGCAAGGCGCCAGGGACCGCTCGCCCTTCACCACCTATTCCTACATCGATGTGCTGCGCGGCCGCATTCCTGCAGCGGCATTCCGCGGCAAATACGTGCTCATCGGCACGACGGCCACCGGCCTGGGCAGCCGCTTCACCGCACCGCTGGGCACCAGCGCGCGGCCCATCTCCAGCGTGGAGATGCTGGCCCATGTGCTCAATGGCAGCCTGCAGGGCTCGCATGTGCATCCCGCGTCGGCCACGCTCAACCGCGCGCTCAATGCGGCAGCCGTGCTGCTGGCCCTGCTGGCCCTGGCCTGGCTGGGCCCGTCGGGCGGCATGCTGGCCTGCACGCTGCTGGCCCTGGCCTGCCTTTCGCTGGCCGGGCTTGCACCGCGCCTGTGGCAGGTGCAGACGGCGCCTGCAGCCGGCCTGCTGGGCCTGGCCCTGGCCTATCCGCTATGGAGCTGGCTGCGCCTGCGCGCCGCCGCGCGCTTTCTGGCGCTGGAGCTGCGCGACCTGCAGGGGCAGGGCCTGCCCACCGCGCTGCGCCTGGGCGGCGACCTGCTGGACCAGCGCATCGCGGCCGTGGAGCAGGCTTCGCGCCAACTGCGCGCCCTGCACCATTTCGTCAGCGAAAGCCTGCGCCAGCTGCCCTCGCCCACCTTTGTCTGCGACCGGCAGGGCCATGTGCTGCTGGCCAATGCCGCAGCCCACGCCTATGCGCGCAGCTTGGGACATGGCCTGCGTGCCGGCGATGCCCTGCCCCGGCTGCTCGATGGTCTGCGGGCACTGGAGACGGCAGCCGGCGCATCCGCCGGCCAGCCCTTGCTCACGCCCGAGGCACTTGCCGCCCACGGCCTGCCGCCCAGCAGCGAGGGGCGCGACCCCATGGGACGCAGCCTGATGCTGCTGACCCAGACCTTCGAGGCACCGCCGACCACGGGCTGGCTGATCACCCTGGTCGATATCAGCGATCTGCGCAGCGCCCAGGCCCAGCGCGATCTGGCCATGCAGTTCATCTCGCACGACATCCGTGCGCCCGTGGCATCCATCATCACCTTGCTGGAGATGCAGCGCGGCGCCGTACAGGCGCCCGACCTCGGCCTCCTGCTGCCGCGCATCGAAGGCTATGCCCAGGCCTCCCTGCAGCTGGCCGACGATTTCGTGCACCTGGCACGCGCCCAGCAGCAGGCGCTGCGCCGGGAACGGCTGGACCTGGGCCTGGTGCTGGACCAGGCCGTGGAAAGCTGCTGGGCCCAGGCCTCTGCGGCCCATGTGAAGCTGGAGTTCCACCTGCCCGAACAGGAATGCCCCGTGCTGGGCGATGCGGGCATGCTCCACCGCGCGGCCGTCAACCTGATCGGCAACGCCATCAAGTACGGAGCGCGCGCAGATCAGGCAACCCCTGCCACGGTGCAATGCCTGCTGCAGCAGGACGCAGGCCATTGCCGCATCACCATCCGGGACCACGGGCCCGGCATGGATGGGAAGGCCGTCGCCCGGCTGAGCCAGCCGTTCGAGCGCCTGGACCACCACCAGCACCTCGACGGCGTGGGCCTGGGCCTGGCCTTTGTGCGCACCGTGGCCGCCCGACATGGCGGGCAGCTTGAGATAGAAAGCACGCCCGGCCAGGGCAGCGCCTTCAGCATCGCGCTGCCGAAAGCGGAACAGGCCTGACTGGCATCCCAGGGATGCAGATGCAGAAAACGAAAAAGCCCTGAAGTCTTTCAACTTCAGGGCTTTGCGTTTTTTGGTGCGGCTGGCAGGAATCGAACCCACGACCCCTTGGTTCGTAGCCAAGTACTCTATCCAGCTGAGCTACAGCCGCAACGCTTCGCATTGTAGCAGCGGGTTTTGGGGCTCCCGGACAAAAGCGCCATATTTCTGCAAAAAACCCGGCGACCGCTTTCCCCGGCAACCGGGCGATGGCATGCCATGCGGCAGTCGTGCGCCCAGCAAAAAAGCCTGCCGCCCGGAAAGGCGGCAGGCTTTTCATACCAATGGATGGTAGGGCCTCCCAGAGTCGAACTGGGCACCAACGGATTATGAGTCCGCTGCTCTAACCAAGCATGAGCTAAGGCCCCTGATTCACCAAGGCAGCACGGATGCAGGCCATGGCAAACAACTATTGTAGAGCCTAACCCGCAGGACTCAGCGCTTGTGACTCAGCGCATTGCTGACGAGCTTGGAGGTGATGTCCACGATCTGGATCATGCGGTCGTAGTGCATGCGGGTGGGCCCGATCACGCCCAGCGTACCCACCACCTTGCCGTCGAGCTCGTAGGGCGCGCTGACCACGGACAGCTCCTCGAAAGGCACGACCTGGCTTTCACCGCCGATGTAGATGCGCACGCCTTCCGCCTGGCTGGAAAAATCCAGCAGCCTGAGGATCTGGGTCTTTTGCTCGAACAGGTCGAAGGCGCGGCGCAGATTGCCCATGTCGCTGGAGAAATCGCTGACCGACAGCAGGTTGCGCTCGCCCGCGATGACCACGTCCTCCTGGGCGCTGGTCATGGCCTCCGTGCCGATGTTGACGGCCGCCTGCATGAGCGTGGCCACCTCGCCGCGCAGCAGCTCCACCTCGCCCTTGAGGCGCTCGCGCACCTCTTCCATGGCCAGGCCCGCGTAGTGGCTGTTGAGGAAGTTGGAGGCTTCGATCAGCTGCGAGCCCGAGTAGTCCACGTCGGTGAAGATGACGCGGTTTTGCACGTCACCGTCGGGCGATACGATGATGACCAGAAAGCGCCGCTCCGACAGCCGCACGAATTCGATGTGCTTGAACACCGAGGTGCGGCGCGGCACCAGCACCACGCCCACGAACTGGGAAAGGCTGGACAGCAGGTTGGCGGCGTTGGCGATGACTTTCTGCGGCTGCTCGGGCGCGAGCTCGGGCGTCACGATATCGGCACGGTCTGCAGTGAGCATGGTGTCCACGAACAGCCGGTAGCCCCGGGCGGTCGGAATGCGGCCCGCCGAGGTGTGCGGGCTGATGATCAACCCCAGGTCTTCGAGGTCAGCCATCACATTGCGTATCGTGGCAGGCGACAATTCAAGCCCCGACGCACGCGACAGGGTTCGCGAGCCCACAGGCTGGCCGTCAGCGATATAACGCTCGATCAGCGCTTTGAGCAACAACTTGGCACGTTCGTCGAGCATGTGATGATTTTAATGATGTAATTTCCAGAAATGACGTCCACGTTTCGCCACGTTGCCTTGATCGGGAAGTACCACGCTCCCAGCGCAAGCGCCCCGTCCGAGAATGCCAGCAACGCGCTTGAGCGCATTGCGGACTTCCTCAGGCGCCAGGGCTGCGAAGTCGTGCTTGATACCCAATCGGCCCTGCACGCAGGGCTCACAGACTACCCCACCCTCGATGTCGATGGCCTGGGCAGGCATTGCGACCTGGGCCTGGTCGTCGGCGGCGACGGCACCATGCTCGGCGTGAGCCGGCACTTGGCGCAATACGGAACGCCCCTGATCGGGGTGAACCAGGGCCGCCTGGGCTTTGTCACCGACATCGCGCTGGAGGACTTCGAGGCCACGCTCACGCCCATGCTGCAGGGCGAATACGAGGAGGACCTGCGTCCTCTGATGTGCGCCCGCGTGATCCGCGACGGCCAATGCGTGTTCGAGGCCCTGGCCATGAACGACGTGGTGGTCAACCGCGGCGGCACCTCGGGCATGGTGGAGCTGCGCATCGAGGTGGGCGGCCGCTTTGTCTCCAACCAGCGCGCCGACGGCCTGATCGTGGCCACGCCCACGGGCTCCACGGCCTATGCGCTGTCCGCCGGCGGGCCAATGATGCACCCTTCCATCCCTGCCTGGGTGATGGCACCCATTGCGCCGCACAACCTGTCCAACCGCCCCATCGTGCTGTCCGATGCCAACGAGGTCACGATCGAGGTCGTGGCCGGGCGCGATGTCAGCGCCAATTTCGACATGCAGTCCCTGGCCTCGCTGCAGCACGGCGATCGCATCCTCGTAAGCCGCGCCCACCACAGCGTGCGCTTTCTGCATCCCAAGGGCTGGAACTACTTCGCCACGCTGCGCAAGAAACTGGGCTGGAACGAGGGAGGCGCCTGACCATGGCGCTCAAGCGCATCGTTCTGCGCGACTTCGTGATCGTGCAGGCCCTGGATCTGGACTGGCATGCGGGCTTCACCGTGCTGACTGGGGAGACCGGCGCCGGCAAATCCATACTGATCGACGCATTGCAGCTGGCCCTGGGCGCCCGCGCCGACGCGGACGTGGTGCGCGAAGGCTGCACCCAGGCCGACATCTGCGTGGAGTTCGACGGCTGCGCGCGGCTGCGCCCCTGGCTGGAGGCCGCAGGCCTGGCCTGCGAGGACAACAGCCTGCTGCTGCGGCGCACGGTGGACACCCAGGGCCGCAGCCGCGCCTGGATCAACGGCACGCCGGCCACGGCCACGCAGCTGCGCGCCCTGGGCGAGCAACTGATCGACATCCACGGCCAGCATGCCTGGCAAAGCCTCACGCGGCCCGATGCGGCGCGCGCCCTGCTGGACGCCTATGCCGGCATCGACAGCCGCGAGGTCCAGGGCTGCTGGAGCCGTTGGTCCCAGGCCCGGCAGGCGCTGCAGCATGCGCAATCCGCCCAGGACAGCCTGCAGCGCGAGCGCGAGCGGCTGCAGTGGCAGATCACCGAACTCGACAAGCTGGCCCCGCAGGCCGACGAGTGGGACGAGCTCAATGCCCAGCACACGCGCCTGTCCCATGCCCAGACCCTGATCGACACCGCCCAGACCACGCTGCAGATGCTGGAGGACGACGAGGCCGGCGTGATCACTCCGCTGGGCCGCGCCAGCCACCTGATCCAGAACCAGGAGCACCTGGAGCCCGACTTCCAGAACATTGCCGACGTGCTGGCCTCATGCATGGCCCAGGCGCAGGATGCGCGCCATTCGCTGCAAAGCTATCTGCGCCGCGCCGACCTGGACCCCGAGCGCCTGGCCGAGCTCGATGAACGCCTGTCGCTGTGGATGCAGCTGGCGCGCCGCTACCGCCGCACGCCCGATGAACTGCCGGCACTGCTGGCCGGCTGGCGCCAGGAGCTGCAGCAGCTGGACGCCGCCGTGGACATCGAGGCCCTGCATGCGGCCGAGCAATCGGCGCAGCAGCACTACCAGGCCAGCGCCCGGGTGCTGTCGCAGCAGCGCGCACTGGCTGCGCCGCGCCTGTCGCGCGCCATCACCCAGGCCATGCAGGGCCTGGGCATGGAAGGCGGCCTGTTCGAGGCCGCCCTGTCCACGGCCGACTCCCCCGGTGCCTTTGGCGTGGACAGCGTGGCCTTCCTGGTCGCCGGCCATCCTGGGGCCAGTCCCAAGCCGATTGCCAAGGTGGCGTCGGGCGGCGAGCTGTCGCGCATTTCGCTGGCGATTGCCGTGACCACCAGCGAGCTGGGCGAGGCCGGAACGCTGATCTTCGACGAGGTGGACTCGGGCGTGGGCGGCGCCGTCGCCGAGACCGTGGGCCGCCTCATGCACGCACTGGGCCGATCGCGGCAGGTGCTGTCCGTCACCCACCTGCCGCAGGTTGCCGCCTGCGCCGACCAGCACTACCTGGTGGCCAAGCAGCGCGCCAGGCAAGGCACGCTCAGCACCGTGCAGCCGCTGGACAGCGCCGCACGCGAGGCCGAGCTGGCGCGCATGCTCGGTGGCGAGCGCCAGTCCGAAACCACGATGGCCCATGCCCGCGAAATGCTGGCCATGGCGCGCCAGGCACCTGCACCCCGCCCACCCCCGCGACGGGCCGGCCGGCAGCGGCCCCAGGCCGATGCCGACCGCACACGGTCCAAGCCGGGACGCGCGGCCAACGGCGCGCGCAACACCAATGGAGGCTGATGCCATGTCGCTTGAGATCGTGCTGATCACCGGGATGTCCGGATCGGGCAAATCCGTCGCCCTGCATGCGCTGGAGGATGCCGGCTACTACTGCGTGGACAACCTGCCCCCCGAGCTGCTGTCCGCCTTCGTCGAACTGGAGCACGGCCGCCACAGCAACAAGGTGGCCATTGCCATGGATGCGCGCAGCGCCGGCGGACTGCCCCACCTGCCCGGCCAGCTGGAACGACTGCAGCGCCAGGGCGTCGTGCCCCACCTGGTCTTTCTGGACGCCACCACGGGCACCCTGGTGCGGCGCTTCTCCGAAACCCGGCGCCGCCATCCGCTGTCGCAGGGGCCGGTCGCCGAAGGCCGCCGCGCCCTGGTGCAGGACATAGAAACCGAGCGCGAGCTGCTGGGCGACCTGCGCGAGAAGTCGCATGTCATCGACACCAGCCACCTGCGCTCGTCCCAGCTGCAAAGCTATATCAAGGAGCTGATTGCGGCCCCGGTGGGCCAGATGACCCTGGTCTTCCAGTCCTTCGGCTTCAAGCACGGCCTGCCCTCGGATTCCGACTATGTGTTCGATGTGCGCATGCTGCCCAACCCGCACTACGAACCCCAGCTGCGCCCGCTGACCGGCATGGACGCGCCCGTAGCCGAGTTCCTGCGCCAGCAGCCCGGCGTGGACCAGATGCGCCGCGACATCCAGCAGTTCCTGGAGTCCTGGCTGGACATGATGGCCAGCAACCACCGCAGCTATGTCACCGTGGCCATCGGCTGCACGGGGGGCCAGCACCGCTCGGTCTTCCTGGTCGAGGAACTGGCGCGGCACTTTGCCCCGCGCTGGCCCACGCTGTGCCGGCACCGCTCGCTGGACAGCCGGCCCACGCTCAAGCCTGCCGACTTGCTTGCGCACGACGTCTGAGCGCCAGGCCCCGCCTCCGGAACATTGCGATGCAAGGCTTGCCGATGACGAACGCCCCGCGCGTGTTGCTGGTGGAGGACGACCCCGCCATCGCGCGCACCGTCTGCTATGCGCTGGAGCGCGACGGCATCGCCGTGCGCCACTGCCTGCAGCTGGCCGATGCACGCGCGCAATGGCAGGCGCAGCCGCCCGATGCCCTGCTGCTGGACGTGGGCCTGCCCGATGGCAACGGCCTGGACTGGTGCCGCGAGCTGCGCCAGGCCGGCGCCGCCGTGCCGCTGCTGGTGCTCAGCGCACGCGGCGAGGAAATGGACCGCGTGCTGGGCCTGGAACTGGGCGCCGATGACTACCTGACCAAACCCTTCAGCCCGCGCGAGCTGGTGGCCCGCACCCGCGCACTGCTGCGCCGTGCGCAGCGCCTGCAGCCCACGCCAACGGCCAGCGCAACGCCGGCCGATGCCCTGTTCAGCATCGATCCACAGGGCCAGCGCGTGCGCATGCAGGGTGTGCCCCTGGAGCTGACGCGGCGCGAGTACCAGTTGCTGCGCTGCCTGCTGGAGCGCCCCGGGCGCATCCTCAGCCGCGAGTTCCTGCTCGACAGCATCTGGGGCCAGGACAGCGACAGCACGGACCGAACCGTGGATACGCACGTCAAGACCCTGCGCGCCAAGCTGCGCGCCCAGGCGCCGCAGCAGGACTTCATCACCACCCACCGCGGCATGGGCTACAGCCTGACGCTGCCGGGCTGAGCCACCGCAGCACGCCATGCGCCTCGGACTGCGGCTGTTCTTCGCCTTTTTCGTCATCAACGGCCTGGCCGCATTCTTCGTGCTGCGCGTCTTCATGGTCGAGGTCAAGCCCAGCGTGCGCAAGGTGACCGAGGACACGCTGGTCGAGACCGCCTACGCCCTGGCCGCGCTGGCCAGCGACGACATGGCCAGCGGCGTGCTGCAGCAAAGCCCCGCCGACAGCCGCTTCGCGCACCACATGCAGGCCTATGCCAACCAGACCGTCAAGGTCTGGATCTGGGACACGCGCAAGACCAGCCTGGATATGCGCGTCACCGTCACGGACCAGAAGGGCCTGGTGCTGTTCGACTCCGCCGGGCTGGACCAGGGCGCCGACTACTCGCGCTGGCGCGACGTGTACCGCACGCTGCGCGGCGAATACGGCGCACGCACCACGCGCGAGGTGCAGAACGACGAGGCCAGCAGCGTCATGTATGTCTCGGCACCCATCATGGTCGATGGCCGCGTGGCGGGCGTGCTCACCGCCTCCAAGCCCGCCCACTCGGTGCAGAAGATCGTGGACAGCGCGGAAAGCAAGATGCTGCGCGGCGGCCTGCTGTTCCTGCTGCTGTCGGCCGGCGTGGGCTTTGCCGTGACCTGGTGGCTGGTCATCCATGTGCGGCGCCTGCGCAGCTATGCCCAGCAGGTACAGGCGCCCACGCTCAACGAGGCCGCCTCCCCCACCACCGCCCCTCCCATGCCCGAGGCCCCGCGCATGCCCGGCGAGCTGGGCGAGCTGGCCCGCGCCATGGAGAACATGCGCAGCCGCCTGGAAGGGCGCGACTACATCGAAGGCTATGTGCGTGCCCTCACGCACGAGCTCAAGAGCCCCGTGGCTGCCATCCGTGGCGCAGGCGAGCTGCTGCAGGAAGACCTGCCCGCCGCCGACCGCGAACTGTTCGCACGCCAGGTGGTGGACCAGTGCCAGCGCCTGCAAAACCTCGTGGACCAGTTGCTGCGCCTGAGCCAGCTGGAGCAGCGCCGCGCCCTGCACGCGCACACGGCCTGCAGCCTGCAGGCCTGTGCCGAACAGGCCATGGCGCAAGTCCACAGCGCAGCGCACCAGCGCCGCATCCAGCTGGTTCTGCAAGGCCAGGACAGCAGCGGCCCCTGGGAGCAGGACCTGGTGGTGCTGGCCCTGAGCAACCTGCTGAGCAACGCCATCGACTTCGCCCCCGAGGGCAGCAGCATCCACGTGGACCTGGAGCCCGGCCGCGTCAGCGTGCGCGACCACGGCCCCGGCGTGCCCGAGGCGCTACTCGGCCGGCTGGGCGAACGCTTTTTCACCACCCCCCGTCCCAACGGAGAGCGCAGCGGCACGGGCCTGGGCCTGTCCATCGTGCTGCGCATCATGCTGCTGCACGGCGGCAGCATGCAGGCCGCCAACGCCCAGCCCGGGCTGCGTGTCACGCTGAACTGGCCACTGCGGGCACACTGACGCCCCCCCCTATCGGCCCTGCGAATCCGACTTCACACCCGCTTCACACACTTCATTTCGGCCACACAGCCACCGCCCAGACTGCGTCCACGATCAACGAACGGGATGTGGAATGAAGAACCGACTGCTTGCCAAAGGCGTGGCCCTGCTGGTCATGCTGGGCCTTTTGATGCTGGGCCTGGGCCTGATACACGACGTGGTGCGGGACCGCATACGCAACCGCGACAACGCCGTGCAGGGCGTGGTCGCCAGCCTGGCTGGCCGCCAGACGCTGATGGGCCCGGTGCTGGTGCAAAACTGCACCGAGACCACGGGCTTGGAAAAAGGCAGCAAGACCGAATGGACCACGCGCCAGTTCCAGCGCATGCTGCTGCCCGACCAACTGCGCCACCAGGCCACGGCGCGCATGGAGGAGCGCTCGCGCGGCCTGCACCAGGTCAGCACCTATGCCATGCAGGACAGCATCAGCGCCAGCTTCACGAACGCCGCCCAGTACCTGGAAAGGCCCTCCATCGACACGGCGGCCAACCAAACCGTGCGCTGCGGTGCACTGCGCGTGGCGCTGTCGCTCACCGATCCGCGCGGCATACGCTCGGCCACCATCGAAGCCGATGGCAAGAGCCTGGACGTGGGCCCCGGCACATCACTGGAGCGCTACTCGCAGGGCCTGCAGGCGGAACTGGCGCCGGCCCTGCTCAAGAAGGACGGGCCCCTTGAACTGAAGATTGCCCTGGAACTGGTGGGCACCGAAAAGCTGGCCTTCGTGCCGCTGGGCAGCCACAGCCAGGTCCAGTTGTCGGCCGACTGGCCCCATCCCTCGTTCGGTGGCAGCTTTCTGCCCAACCGGCGGGAGATCAGCGACAAGGGCTTCGAAGCCAGCTGGAACCTCTCGGCCCTGGCCTCGTCCGCACGCCAGGCCTTCACCGACCAGCAGCCGCTGTGCCAGCCCGGCCGCCGCGACATGGAGGAATACGCGGCCACCGCCCATGCCACCAACAGCGGCCCTTGCCTGGAATCGCTGGATACGGACTTCGTGGACCCCATCAACGCCTACTCGTTGAGCGACCGCGCCACCAAGTACGGCCTGCTCTTCGTAGTGCTGACCTTCGTGGCCGTCGGCCTGTTTGAAGTGCTCAAGCAGCTGCGCGTGCATCCCATCCAGTACCTGCTGGTGGGATCGGCGCTGTGCAGCTTCTTCCTGCTGCTGATCAGCCTGTCGGAGCACATGGGATTTGCCAGTGCCTACGGCATTGCCGCCTCGGCCTGCGTGCTGCTGCTGGGCTACTACGCCAGCCACATCCTGGGCAGCCTGCGCCGCGGCCTGCCGTTTGCGGCGGGCATCGCCGCACTCTACGGCCTGCTGTACGTGCTGCTGCAACTGGAGCAAAGCGCGCTCATCGTGGGATCGATCGCGCTGTTCGCGGTGCTGGCCCTGATCATGGTCTGCACGCGGCATGTGGACTGGTATGCCTTCGGCCGGCAGGATGGCGACCGCGGCGATGCAGACGCAGGCACCCGCCCAACCGTGGGAGCGCTGCAGCCATGAGCACCATCACCGCCATCAGCGATATCCGCAGCCCGGACAATCAGGCGCTGGAGCGCCAGCGCTGCGAGCAGGCCTGGCAACAGGCCGTGCAAAGCGGGGACCGCCATGCCCTTGGCTGCCTGCGCCTGCACATTGCCGACGCCACCGCACGCGCCAGGCGCACGCCCGGCGCACGGGAACAGTGGCTGGCCTGGATGCTGCTGCGCTGCGCCCTGCTGCTGCCGCGCCGCAGGTTCTAGCCAGCCGGTCCGGCCGTGGCCTCAGCCCGCGAATTGCACATCCAGCAGCTTGCGCACGGGGGCTGGCAGGCCCATGTCGGCCCAGGCTCCGGCATCGGCCCAGCAGCCCTGGCCGTCCGGCGTGGCGGCATCGATGCCGCCACCCTGCACGCGCAGGCGCACCGGATGCAGGTGCAGATCGCGGTGGGTGAGCACATGCAGAAAGGCGGGCAGATCGGTCCAGTCCAGGGGCGCCGTTCCTGGCCAGTGCTGTGCCACCGCCTGCTCCAGCGCCTCGCGCCCGTTGAACACGGGCGGCGCATAAAGCCCCGCCCAGATGCCCTGCTGCGGACGGCGCTCCAGCCAGACGCGGCCCTGCCCGTCCACGGCGATCAGCAGCCACCAGGCCTCGGAACTGCGCTTGAGCTTGCGCGTTCGCACGGGATAGTTTTCGGGATTGCCAAAGCGCGCCGCCCGGCACTGCGGCTGCAGCGGACAGACCAGACAGCTGGGCTTGCGCGGCGTGCAGATGGTGGCACCCAGGTCCATCAGGCCCTGGGTATAGCGGGGCATGGCCTGCTGCAAGTCCTCGGTGGGGCACAGCTGCTGGGCCAGGTCCCACAGTTCGCGCTCATTCCTGGCGACCGCCAGATCGGCATCGAAGGCCAGCACGCGCGTGAGCACGCGCCGCACGTTGGCATCGAGGATGGGCACACGCTCGGAAAAGCAAAAGGAGGCGATGGCGCCGGCCGTGGACCGGCCTATGCCGGGCAGCGTGGCCAGATCCTCGGCCCTGCCGGGAAAGGCACCACCCCAGTCCTCGACCACGGCCTGGGCACAGCGGTGCAGGTTGCGCGCGCGGCTGTAGTAGCCCAGGCCGCTCCACAGCGCCAGCACCGCGTCCTGCGGTGCGGCCGCCAGGCTGGCGACATCGGGGAAGGCATCGAGAAAGCGCTGGTAGTAGCCCAGCACGGTACTCACCTGGGTCTGCTGCAGCATGATTTCGGAGAGCCAGACGCGGTAGGGATCGCGCGTCTGCTGCCAGGGCAGGTGATTGCGTCCATGCGACGCCTGCCACTGCACGACGGGCGTGGCAATCGAGGGAAAGGTCAAGATATCAAGCAGTCAGTGAGGTTTCCTGTGCAGCCTTTGCCAGGCCGGGGAAGGCGGGCGTGGGCGACAGGGGTTGCAGCAGTTCCATGGTGGCCTGCCCCAGCTGCAGCTGCAAGGCCGTGAGCTGTTCGTCAGCGGTCTCGATCTCGGCAATGCGTTCCACCAGGCCCGAGGCCGCATTCTGTATGCGGTCCACCGCTTCGATGCGGCGGGCAAAGCTGCGCTTGCGCTCCTTCAATTGGGCATCGAGCTGGGCTGTGGCGGATTTGCTCCACATGTCCACGTCGTTGGCCGCAGACTCGAACACCGTGCGCAACCGCATCGCCAGCGCCTTGATCAGGCGCTGCGCAAACGCAGGATTGCTGCGCCTGAGCGCGTGGCCCAGGCCCAGGTACTGGGTATAGCTGGCCTCGATGCGCTGCAGGTCGCCGCCGAACTCGGCCAGTTCCAGCTGGGCCGGAGCCTGCAGCGAGAAGCCGAACTCGGCATTGAGTTCCTTGAAGGTCGCGCCCAGCATGGACTGGATCTCTCCGGCCTGCGCCTGGGCCCGGGTCGCCACGGTGCGCAGGCGCTCGAAGGTTTCGGCATAGACCTTGCGGGCGCCCAGCTTCAGGCCGCGCTGCTCCAGCGCATCCTTGAGATCGACCAGTTCCTGCTTGAGCGCGCTGGAACCCAGCTGGCGGAAGATGTCGCGCAGCATGCGCATGTGCACCAGCCGCACGGCCTGGATCCTGGCGGCGCTGGCATCGAAATCCTGCTGCTCGCTCTCGATGCGGTGGCGCATGGAGGCGATGACGCTGGCATTCTTGCCGCGCAGGCTGCGCAGCTCGGCCATCTGGTCGTCCAGGTCGCGGCGGCGGATGTTGAGCACGCGCTCCACCTCGACCTGCAACTGCTGCACATTGGCCCTGACGGCCGTCTGCAGTACCTTCTGGCGCTGGCCCATGATGCCCTCGGCCAGCATGTTCTCGAAAACGGGCAGTCCGCTGGCCTGCAGCAGCGCATCGTTGCTGGAGACCTTGGCCACCAGGCCCTTTTGCGCCGACACGGGCAGCACCCGCTCCATGGGCAGGCCCAGCATCTGTGCCGACTCCTGGCGCTGGCGCTGCAGCTGGGCCTGCACCTGCGACGCGGAACTCAGGCTATCCCAGAGCGTGTCTATCTTGTTGAGCACCACGAGTCGGGAGTCGGCCAGCGCATGCTGGCCAGAAGCCACATCGGGCGGCAGCACATGGTCGCGCCAGATGGCCAGATCGGACTTGGTCACGCCGGTATCGGCCGCCAGCACGAAGACCACGGCATGGGCCTGGGGGATCAGGTTGACGGTCAGCTCGGGCTCGGCGCCCACGGCATTCAGGCCGGGCGTATCCAGAATCACCAGCCCCTGCTTGAGCAAGGGATGGGGCATGTTGATCAGCGCATGGCGCCACATGGGCACCTCGACCAGGCCCTGCTCATCCACGAAGGGATTGCCGCCCTGATCCTCGTCATGCCAGAAGCCCCAGGTCCGCGCCAGTTCCACGGAAACCTTGCGCACTTCGGCCACCTTGGCCAGCGTGTCGGCTATCTGCTGGGCATTGTTCACGTCGAGCGGCAGTTGCAGCCAGGCCTCGGGACGGGCGCGCCACTGGCCCAGGCTTTCCAGCGATTCGCGCGTATCGATGGGCAACAGGCGCAGGCTGGGCTGCAGCTCTGCCTCCCAACCCAGCTCGGCGGGGCACATGGTCGTGCGCCCTGCGCTGGCCGGCATGAGGCGGCGGCCATAGTGGGCGAAGAAGACCGCATTGATCAGCTCGGACTTGCCGCGCGAGAACTCGGCCACGAAGGCCACCATGACCTTGTCGCCACGCACCTGGGCTTCCAGCCGCTGCAGCCGCTCCTGCACCGCGACATCCAGCAGCTCCTGGGACTGCAGCCATTCGCGCAGCGCATGCAATTGCTGCGCAAAGCCGCGGCGCCATGCGCCGTGCTGGTCGAATTGCTCGTTGAATGATGGTCCCACGTGTTTCCCCCGCCATTGCATCGCCAATGTCTGCCGATGCCTAGTGATCGCCTCGACATTGCGCCGCAAGCGTGATGCCTGTTCTCTTCAAAATATAGCACCGTCGCCCCATTTTGCCTGCTGCGGCGCCCCAAGGCCGGCCCCTGGAGCGGGGGGATTAAGGACAAAATATCGTTTATTTACAAATGAAACAATATTTCACCATCAATCTGCGGCGGTTGGTGCCTGAAATTTACAGAAACAGGCGTTTTCTGCAAATGCTTCGCGGGACCTGCCGCAATGCAGCCGCAACAGGCGTTACGAGACGTTGAGAATTCGCTCCGTTTTTTGAAGCGATCATCCCGCCTTCTGGCACCGCGCGCAGAAGTAGGTGCTGCGCTGCCCCTGGCGCAGCATTTGCACGGGCGAGCCGCAGTGCGTGCAGGGCAGGCCTTCGCGGCCATAGACCTTGGCCTGCAGCTGGAAGTGGCCGGCCATGCCATCGGGCGCGGAGAAATCGCGCAGCGTCGTGCCGCCCTGCTCCACCGCCAGGGCCAGCACACGGCGGATCTCCTCGAACAACCGGCGCACCTTGCGCGGCCCGACCTCGCAGGCCGGCTGCGTGGGCGCGATGCGCGCCATGAACAGCACCTCGGACGCATAGATATTGCCCACGCCCACGACCACACTGCCGTTCAGCAGCAATTGCTTGATGGGCGTGCGGCTGGCCTTCAGGCCGGCCCGGAAGGTCTCGAACGAGAAGCTGTCATCCAGCGGCTCCATCCCCAGATGGTCCAGCAGCCTGCGCGCCCAGGGATCGCTCTCGGCCGCCACATACATCACCGCACCAAAGCGCCGCGGATCATGCAGCCGTAGCAGGCCCTTGCTGGTCTGCAGGTCGAAATGGTCATGCGTCCCTGCAGGCCCCAGCGGTGCTTCATGGGGGGCCACGAAACGCAGGCTGCCCGACATGCCCAGGTGCAGCATCAGCAGGCCCTCGCTCAGTTCCATCAGCAGATACTTGCCGCGCCGACGCACGCCGTGCACATCGCGCCCAGCCAGCTGCTCGGGGGCAATGCCCAACGGCCAGCGCAAGGGCTTGCCCAAGGCCACGGATTCAATGCGCGCTCCGGCGATCTGCGCGGCAAAAGCGCGCCGCGTGACTTCTACTTCTGGCAATTCAGGCATGCGATCCGGGTTGTGCTGTAGTTGTGCGAAATGTGGTCTGGGCTTCGATTATTATGGTTCGATGGATCATCGCCTTCGCCTTCAGGGACTTGCCGTGGCAGCAGCCCTGGCCATGGGTTCCGCCACTGCCTGGGCACTCCCGGGCAAGACCGCAGCCACCATCGAGACGGAATCCCCCGAACCTCCCTCGTCCGCCGCCGCCTCTGCGGAGGACGATCGCGCCGCCCTCAACGCCGAGCTGTTCTACGAGATCCTGGTCGGCGAGATCGCCGCCAGCGAAGGTGCGCTGGGCGACGCTCAGGCCATGATGATGGAGGCCGCACGCACCAGCGGCAGCGAGCAGCTGTACCGGCGCGGCACCGAGCTGGCGCTGCAGTCGCGCTCCGGCGAGCGCGCCCTGGCCAATGCCCGCGCCTGGCTGGACGCCTTCCCCCAGTCCCGCGACGCCAACCGCTTCGTGCTCCAGATCCTGGTGGCACTGAACCGCATCGCCGATACCGGCAGCTATCTCAAGCGCGAGATCGAGGCCACGCCTGCGCCCTCCAAGCCCGCCACCTACCTGGGCATCACCCAGCTCTACAACAATGCCAGCGACAAGGTCCTGGCGGCCGATGTGGTCGAGCAGGCAATGGCCGGCGAAACCGACAACCCCGCCAGCGGCCCCCTTGCCTGGGCCACCATCGGCCACATGCGCCTGGGCGCCGGGCAGAAGGCTGCCGCCATGCAGGCCGTGCAAAAGGCACAGGCGCTGACACCCGATACCGGCCCCGTGGCCCTGCTGTCCATGGAACTGCTGGAAGCCGGCATGCCTGAGGCGGAGCCCATCGTCAAACGCTACCTGGCCAAGAACCCTTCAGCCCAGATGCGCATGGCCTATGCCCGCGTGCTGCTGGGTCAGCAGCGCATGGACGAGGCCCGCCAGCAGCTGGTCTCCATCACCGTGGATTCCCCCGACTACGCCGAAGCCTGGGCCACGCTGGCCGCGCTGCAGCTGCAGTCCAACGACGTGGATGCAGCCCAGGCGTCCACCGAGCGCTTCGGCAAGCTCGTGCCGCAGATTCCCGCCGGTGTGGCGCGCAGTGCGGCCCAGTCCCAGTACTACCTGCTGCAGTCCCAGATTGCAGAAAAGCAGGGCAAGTTCGCCGAGGCCGACGCCCTGCTGCGCCGCATCGACGACGCGCCCAACCTGCTGAGCGTGCAGGCGCGCCGTGCCGCCCTGCTCGCGCGCCAGGGCAAGCTCAAGGAAGCCCGCGCCCTCATCGAGGCCGTGCCCGCCAGCGGCCCCAGCCAGCAGCGGCTCAAGCGCCTGGCCGAAGTGCAGCTGCTGCGCGATGCCAATCAGAATGCCCAGGCCTACGCGCTGCAGGCCGAGTTGCAAAAGCAGGACCCTGAAGACGCCGAGCTCGCCTATGACACCGCCCTGCTGGCGGAGCGCATTGGCAAGCATGACGAAATGGAGCGGCTGCTGCGCGGCATCATCGCGCGCCAGCCTGATTTCCAGCACGCCTACAACGCGCTGGGCTACTCCTTCGCCGAACGCGGCATCCATCTGGATGAAGCCGAAAAGCTCGTCAGCAAGGCGCTGGAAATGTCGCCTGGCGACCCCTTCATCACCGACAGCCTTGCCTGGGTGAAATTCCGCCGGGGCGACCTGGACGAAGCCCTCAGGCTGCTCGAAAGCGCCTACGCATCACGCCCCGACGTGGAGATCGCCGCACACCTGGGCGAAGTGCTCTGGGCCAAGGGCGATCGCGAACGCGCGCAGAAGATCTGGCGCCAGGGCCTGGCCACCAGTCCCGACAACACGACCCTGCGCGAAACCCTGCGCCGCCTGGGCGTCTCGCTTTGAGCTACCGCGCCGTGCCCGGGTTGCCGCATCCCGCCCTTGCACGCCGGCAGCTGTGCGCCACGGCGGCCGCCGCCGCACTGCTGGCCCTGGCCGGCTGTGCGCTGCCACCCCGCCAGCTGCAGGCCGACGCAACCGCCCCCACCGCTGCAGGCCACTGGGCGGGCCGGCTGGCGCTGCAGGTGGAAGATGCGCAAAACCAATCCTTCAGCGCAGGCTTCGAGCTGCTGGGCACGCCCCAGCGCGGCGAGTTGCTGCTGTTCACGCCCCTGGGCTCGACACTGGCGCGTCTGCTCTGGGAACCGGGACAGGCAAGCCTGCAACAAGGCGAGGAGCGCAAGACCTCGGACTCGCTGCCCGCACTGGTGCAGGAGCTGACCGGCAGCGATCTGCCCATTGCCGCCCTGTTCGACTGGCTGCAGGGCCGGGCCACCGCAGCCGCAGGCTGGCAGGTCGACCTCTCCCGCATGGAGCAGGGCCGCCTGTCCGCCCGGCGCAATGACCCGCAGCCGCCGGCCGCGCTGCGCATCGTGCTCGACACGCCCTGATTTCCGCCGGGCGCGCCTGCTCCATCCCCAGCTGCCGCACCTGCCTCTTTTTCCTCATCCTCTCCAGCCCATGCGCTCGCTCCACGACGTGCCGGCTCCGGCCAAGCTCAACCTGTTCCTCCACATCACCGGCCGCCGCGCCGATGGCTATCACCTGCTGCAATCGGTCTTCATGCTGCTGGACTGGCATGACACGCTGCACTTCGACCGGCGTGGCGACGGCCAGATCAGCCGCGAGGACCTGTCGGGCATGGCACTTCCTGCCGACGATCTCATCGTGCGGGCCGCACGGGCTCTGCAGCAGGCGACCGGCTGCAGCGCGGGCGTGCACATCGGCGTGGAAAAGCGCCTGCCGGCGCAGGCCGGGATGGGCGGGGGCTCGTCGGATGCGGCATCGACCCTGATCGCACTGAACCGCCTGTGGCAGTTGAACCTGACGCGGCGCGAGCTGCAGCGCATTGCACTGGACCTGGGCGCCGATGTGCCTTTCTTTCTGTGCGGCAACTCCGCCTGGGTGGAAGGCATAGGCGAGCACATCACGCCGCTGGAACAGGCCAATGCCCTGCCGCCCCAGCGGTTCGTGGTGGTCAAGCCCGAGGCGGGGCTGGAGACCCTGTCCATCTTCCGCGACGCAACCCTCAAGCGCGATCACGCCCATGCTACAATCGAAGACTTTGCTGCAGATCACTATGGCTTTGGCCAAAACGACTTGCAGCCTGTCGCCGAAAGGCTGCAGCCTGAAGTGAAAAAAGCCATCGATTGGCTAAACTCACTAAAACTGCATGCTAGAATGACGGGCTCAGGAAGTGCAGTATTTGCACCACTGACGCAAACGATTGACTTAAAGGATGCCCCTGGCGCCTGGAACGT
The DNA here is from genome assembly GCF_001682645.1 of Delftia sp. JD2. NCBI lineage: Bacteria > Pseudomonadati > Pseudomonadota > Betaproteobacteria > Burkholderiales > Comamonadaceae > Delftia > Delftia sp. JD2. The sequence continues at coordinate 83,644 of NZ_LFJT01000009.1, read as the reverse complement.
CAGAGTTTGCGGCAATCTGCAGGCCCATCCTCTCAAGGATTGGCTGAAAGATGAAAGTTTATAGGCTGTCTGCCTGCGGCAGAAGGCCTGTGTAGGGGAGTCGCCAAGTTGGTAAAGGCACCGGATTTTGATTCCGGCATGCGAGGGTTCGAGTCCTTCCTCCCCTGCCAAACGTCTTTCGCGTCAAGGCAAACCCATCGTACTGGGGCGCTCAATGCATTCACATCATCCTGACATCATGGTCTTCACCGGCAATGCCAATCCTGGCATGGCCACTGAAATCGTTCAGCACCTCGGCACCACGCTGGGCGCAGCCGACGTGGGTCGCTTCTCCGATGGAGAAGTCGCCGTCGAGATCAAGCAGAACGTGCGTACGCGCGACGTCTTCGTCGTGCAATCCACCTGCGCACCGACCAACGACAACCTGATGGAACTGCTGGTCATGGTGGACGCGCTCAAGCGTGCATCGGCCGAGCGCATCTGCGCGGTGATTCCCTACTTCGGCTACGCCCGCCAGGACCGCCGCCCGCGCTCCACCCGCGTGCCGATCACGGCCAAGGTCGTGGCCAACATGCTGCAGGCCGTGGGCGTCGAGCGCGTCCTGACCATGGACCTGCACGCAGACCAGATCCAGGGCTTCTTCGACATCCCCGTGGACAACATCTATGCCACGCCGGTGCTGCTGGGCGATCTGCGCCAGAAGAACTACGAAGACCTGATCGTCGTCTCCCCTGACGTCGGCGGCGTGGTCCGCGCACGTGCGCTGGCCAAGCAGCTCGGTTGCGACCTGGCCATCATCGACAAGCGCCGCCCCAAGGCGAATGTCTCCGAAGTCATGCATGTCATCGGCGACATCGACGGCCGCAACTGCGTGATCATGGATGACATGATCGACACCGCCGGCACGCTGGTGAAGGCGGCCGAAGTGCTCAAGCAGCGCGGCGCCAAGAGTGTCTATGCCTACTGCACGCACCCGATCTTCTCGGGTCCGGCCATCGAGCGCATCGGCAACGGCAACGCCCTGGACGAGGTCGTGGTGACCAACACCATTCCCCTGAGCGCCGAGGCACAGGCCTGCGGCAAGATCCGCCAACTGTCCGTGGCACCCCTGATTGCCCAGACGATCCAGCGGATTTCCACCGGTGATTCGGTGCTGAGCCTGTTCTCTGAATAAAATATTGGCCCCTGTGGTCGGAACCCAGCAAACCTCCTTCGGGAGGTTTGCGCGTTCCGGAGTGGTTTCAGGACCACCCCGGGACACCGCAAGAGCAGCCTGGTCCGCATCGGACAGGCGTTCTTTTATCAACGGATGAGGCTGGTCGCGGTCCATCCATCTAGGAGTTAGTTATGCAATTCGTCGCTTTTGAGCGCGCCAAGCAAGGTACGGGTGCGAGCCGCCGTCTGCGCAATTCGGGCAAGGCCCCTGGCATCGTCTACGGCGGTGCTGCCGAAGCCCAACTGATCGAAATCGATCACAACGCCCTGTGGCACGCCCTGAAGAAGGAAGTGTTCCACTCCAGCATCCTGGACATGGAAGTCAACGGCCAGACCTCCAAGGTCGTGCTGCGCGACGTGCAATTCCACCCCTACAAGCAGCTCATCCTGCACGTGGACTTCCAGCGCGTTGACGACAAGACCAAGGTTCACCTGAAGGTGCCGCTGCACTTCGAAGGCATGGAACAGTCCCAGGCCGTCAAGGTCGAGAACTGCACGATCACTCCCCTGGTCCATGAACTGGACGTGGTGTGCATGCCCGCCCAACTGCCCGAGTTCATCACCGTCGACCTGAGCGGCCTGACTTCCAAGTCCACCCTGGGCCTGCAAGGCGTCAAGCTGCCCAACGGCGTGAAGGCCGTGGTGCGCGGTTCCAACAAGAACCCCGCCCTGATCTCCATCAAGCTGCCCGAAGTGGCTCCTGATGCATCGGCAGCTCCCGTGGCAGCCCCGGCCGCTCCGGCCAAGAAGGGCAAGAAGTAATTCTTGGCTTTCCCTTGCGGTGGCCCCGGCTGCCGCAAACCTGCAAAAGGCCCACCTCGCGTGGGCCTTTTGCATGGGGGAGCACCCTCGCCCGCCGGCTGCGGCCGCCATGGAGATAATCGCCCGATGATCAAATTGTTTGTCGGCCTGGGCAACCCCGGGCCGGAGTATGAGGACACCCGCCACAACGCGGGCTTTTGGTGGATTGATGCGCTGGCGCGCGAACTCAAGGTCCAACTGGTGCCCGAGCGCAGCTACTTCGGCCTCATGGCCCGTGCCAGCGTGCGCGGCGAGAACGTCTGGCTGCTGCAGCCGCAGACCTTCATGAACCTGTCGGGCAAGTCGGTGGGCGCGCTGGCGCGCTTCTTCAAGATCCTGCCCGAGGAAGTCCTGGTGGTCCATGACGAACTGGACTTCGAGCCCGGCCAGGTCAAGCTCAAGCGCGGCGGCAGCCACGGCGGCCACAACGGCCTGCGCGATATCCATGCCCAGCTGGGCTCGGCCGACTACTGGCGGCTGCGCATCGGCATAGGCCATCCGGGCCACAAGGCCGAAGTCGCCAACTGGGTGCTCAAGAAGCCCGCACCCGACCAGCGCCAGCTGATCGAGGACAGCATCGCCCACTCCCTCAAGGCCTGGCCCGAACTGCAGGCCGGCAACATGGACAAGGCAACCTTGCTGATCCACACCACCAAGCCGCCGCGCCCCAAGCCTGCACGCCCGGCCACGGCCGAGAGCGACAAGGGCTGAACGTTCAGGAAGAAGCGGGAGCCTGGGACTGCAGACGCAGGTACTTCTGCATCAGCGTCTCGCGGTCTTCCACATGGGCGGGATTCACGGGAATGCAGGCCACCGGGCAGATCTGCACGCACTGGGGCTCATCGAAATGGCCCACGCACTCCGTGCACTTGCTGTGCTCGATCTCGTAGTACTCCTCGCCCATGGAGATCGCATCGTTCGGGCACTCGGGCTCGCAGACATCGCAGTTGATGCATTCGTCGGTGATCATCAAAGCCATGGCAGGTCCCTCGCAAGTGCCAGCCACGCTCCGGGCCGGGCGGGCCCATGTGCCCCGAACGGGCCTTGCAGCAAGGTGGCATCAGTCATGCCGCCATTATCCTGTCCGCCACATAAGCATGGAGGCTGCACGGGCAAGCCCGGCGCCCTGAAATCGATGGCCGCGTCCCCGTCCATCGGGGCCCTGCCGCTTCAAAGGCCGCTATGCTGCGCGCATGGGCCGTGCGCAGTACCATTCGGGCCCTTCCAAGAACAACCCACCCACTCCGCCGACGTGACCGCCACCCACCCTGCCGAGGCCGATTGCCCATGAGCATCTTTCTGCTCAAGCGCCTGCTGATGCTGGCAGCCACGCTGCTGGGCGCATCAGCCGTGGTTTTCGGCGTGCTGGAGGTGCTGCCCGGCAATGCCGCCCAGACGCTGATGGGCCCCGATGCCGCGCCCGAGGCGGTGCAGGCGCTGGCCGTGCAACTGGGGCTGGACCAGCCGGCCTGGCAGCGCTACCTGCAGTGGCTGCAGGGACTGCTGCACGGCGACATGGGCCTGAGCTACGCCTACAGCACGCCGGTCAGCGAGCTGGTGCTGGAACGGCTGGCCGTCACCGTGCCGCTGGCCGTGATGGCCATGCTCATCACGACCGTGCTGGCACTGGCCGCCGGCATCTATGCCGCCTCGCGCCACAACCGCTGGGGCGACCTGGGCATCATGGGCCTGGCACAGGTCGGCATCGCCATCCCCAATTTCTGGTTTGCCATCCTGCTGATCCTGGTGTTCTCGGTGAAGCTGCAATGGTTTTCCGCCGGCGGCTTTCCCGGCTGGAGCGAGGCCGACGGCGGCGGCCCGCTGCAGGCACTGCAGGCGCTGCTGCTGCCGGCCATCTCGCTGGCCGTGGTGCAGGCGGCCATCCTGGCGCGCATCACGCGCTCGGCCGTGCTGGAGGTGCTGCGCGAGGACTTCGTGCGCACGGCCCGCGCCAAGGGACTGTCGCGCCGTGCCGTGCTCTGGGGCCATGTGCTGCGCAACGCCATGATTCCCGTGCTCACGGTCATGGGCCTGCAGTTCGCCCAGCTGCTGGCCGGCACCATCGTGGTGGAGAACGTGTTCTACCTGCCGGGTCTGGGCCGGCTGATCTTCCAGTCCATCGCCAACCGCGACCTGATCGTGGTGCGCAACTGCGTGCTGCTGCTGGCGGCCATGGTGGTGGTCATCAACTTCATCGTGGACGTGCTGTACGCGGCCATTGATCCGCGCATCGAAGCCAGCGACGTATGAGCCAGCCGCACAGCCCTCCTTCGCCCTCTCCCTCCGCCCCGCCACCGGGCCACCGGCCCACGCGGGCCGTCACCCTGGGCGCGCCCGCCGGAGCGGGCCGGCGCATGCTGGGCCACCGCAGCTTCCTGCTGGGAGCGGTGCTGACCGCGCTGCTGCTGCTCACGGCCCTGCTGTCTTTCTGGTGGACGCCGGGCTCTGCCTACGACATGGACATGGACGCCAAGCTGGCTGCACCGGGCGCCCTGCACTGGCTGGGCACCGACGCCTATGGGCGGGACGTGGCCTCGCTGCTGTTCCTGGGCGCGCGCAGCTCCATCCTGGTCGGCGTGATTGCCGTGGGCATCGGGCTGTCGATGGGCGTGGCGCTGGGCCTGGTCGCGGCAGCCCGCAGGGGCTGGGTGGAAGAGGCCATCATGCGGCTGGCCGATTTCAGCTTTGCCTTTCCCGCGCTGCTGTCGGCCATCATGCTCACGGCCGTGTTCGGCGCAGGCATCGTCAACGCCATCATTGCCATCGGCATCTTCAACATCCCCACCTTCGCGCGCATCACGCGGGCATCGGCCAAGGCCGTGTGGGCGCGCGAATACGTGCTGGCCGCACGCGCCTGCGGACATGGCCGCGCCAGCATCACCTGGCGCCATGTGCTGCCCAACATCCTGCCGGTGCTGGTGGTGCAGGCCACCATCCAGTTCGCGCTGGCCATTCTGGCCGAGGCCGCCCTGTCCTATCTGGGCCTGGGCACTCAGCCGCCCCAGGCCTCCTGGGGCCGCATGCTCAGCGAGGCGCAGACCCTCATGTTCCAGGCACCGCTGCTGGCCGTGTGGCCGGGCCTGGCCATTGCGCTGTCGGTGCTCGGGCTCAACCTGCTGGGCGACGGGCTGCGCGATCTGCTCGACCCGCGCCTGTCGCGCCAGCGCTGAGGAAGGCACGCGCCCATGCCCCTGCTCGAAGTCTCCGGCCTCACCATCACCTTGCAGACCCCGCGCGGCCGCGCGCGCGCCGTGCAGAACCTGGAGTTCATCCTGGAGCGCGGCGCCACGCTGGGCCTGATCGGCGAGTCGGGCTGCGGCAAGTCGCTGACCGCCCTGGCGCTGATGGGCCTGCTGCCCGAGCATGCGCAGGTGGACGGCAGCATCCAGCTCAACGGCAAGGAGCTGCTGGACATGGACGAGAACGCGCTGTGCCGCCTGCGCGGCAACCGCATGGCCATGGTGTTCCAGGAGCCGATGACGGCATTGAACCCCGTGCACGGCATCGGCCGCCAGGTGGCCGAGCCGCTGCGCCATCACCTGCGCCTGGGCCGCCAGGCCGCGCGCGCGCATGCGGTGGCGCTGCTGGAGCGCGTGGGCATTGCCCGTGCGGCCCAGCGCTATGACGACTATCCGCACCAGTTCTCGGGCGGCCAGCGCCAGCGCATCACCATCGCCATGGCCCTGGCCTGCGGGCCCGACCTGCTGATTGCCGACGAACCCACGACGGCGCTGGACGTGACCGTTCAGCAGCAAATCCTGGACCTGCTGCAGGAACTGGTAGCCGAGCATTCCATGGCCCTGCTGCTGATCTCGCACGACCTGGGCGTGATAGCGCAGAACGTGGAGCAGTTGCTGGTCATGTACGGCGGCAGCGTGGTCGAAAGCGGCATGACCGAGGCCATCTTCGCGCGCCGCGCCCATCCCTATACGCGCGGCCTGTTCGCGGCCAGGCCCCAGCTGGACCTGTCCGCCCCCGGCAGCCTGCCGCCGGCCCGGCTGCCCACCATTGCCGGCACCGTGCCCGAGCTGGTGGACCTGCCGGCCGGCTGCGCCTTCGCGGGCCGCTGCAGCTTCACCGAGCCGGCCTGCCACAGCGAGCGCCCGCGCCCCGTGGTACTGGAGCGCCCGCAGCGGCCCACGCCAGCATCACTGCAGGCCTGGGCACAGCCGCATGTGGTGCGCTGCCTGCGCCCCGAGGCCATTGCACAGGGCCTGCCTGCACAGGAATGCGCATGACAGGGCACCCCCTCCAGACGCCACCGGTCCAGACGCTACCGGCTGCCGATGCACCCCTGCTGCAAGTGACAGGTCTGACCCGCAGCTACCAGCTGCCGCGCCGGTCGCTGTGGCGCGCGCCGGAGCAGGTGCATGCGCTGCGCGGCGTGGATTTCACGCTGGCGGCGGGGCGCAGCCTGGGCGTGGTGGGCGAGTCGGGCTCAGGCAAGTCCACGCTGGCACGCCTGGTCATGGCGCTGGACACGCCCAGCGCCGGCAGCGTGCGGCTGTTGGGCCAGGACCTGCACCGGCTCGGCAACCAGGCCCTGCGCATGGCGCGCCGCGATTTCCAGATGGTGTTCCAGGACCCCTACGGCTCGCTGGACCCGCGCATGACGGTGGAGCACATCGTCTGCGAACCCCTGCTCGCACAGCCTGCGTCGCCCGAACGCAGCGCCCGGCGCGACCTGGCCCGCGCCACGCTGGAACAGGTCGGCCTGCGCGCGCAGGATCTGGACAAGTACCCGCACGAGTTCTCGGGCGGCCAGCGCCAGCGCATCGCCATTGCGCGGGCATTGATCACACGGCCCCGCCTCATCGTGGCCGATGAGCCCGTGAGTGCGCTGGACGTATCGGTGCAGGCCCAGGTGCTGAACCTGCTGCACGATCTGCAGCAGCAGCTGGGCCTGTCCTATCTGTTCATCAGCCACGACCTGGCCGTGGTCCAGCACCTGTGCGACGACGCCATCGTGCTGAGCGAGGGCCGCATCGTCGAGCGCGGAGCACCGCAGCAGCTGTTCCACGCCCCACAGCACCCGTATACGCAGGCCCTGGTCCGGGCCGTGCCGCGCATCGCCCTGCAGCACCGGGCCTGAAAGCTGACGGCCGCCCGCGCGGACCAGGCCCCCAGGGCCACGCACCCGTGCGTCGTGGTGTAAAAACACTGCTGCAGGCCGCAGACAGCGGCCCGAGAACCATCTGCAAGAATTTCCGGAGACCTGTTCATGTTCAACCGCCGTTCCCTGCTGGCCAGCTCCGCTGCTGCCGGCCTGCCCCTGCTGATGCCCTGGCCTGCGCTGGCCCAGAGCCGCAAGGACAGCATCACGCTGGCGATGACGCTGGAGCCCCCGGGGCTGGACCCCACGGCCGGCGCCGCATCGTCCATCGGCGAGATCGTGCTCTACAACCTGTTCGAGACGCTGACCAAGATCAACCCGGACGGCAGCGTCTCGCCGCTGCTGGCCGAGAGCTGGGAGGTCTCGCCCGACCTCAAGACCTACACCTTTCGCCTGCGCAAGGGCGTGAGTTTTCAGAACGGCGAGCCCTGCAACGCCCACAGCGTGAAGTATTCCTTCGACCGGGCGGGCGACGACAAGAGCACCAACAAGGACAAGCGGACCTTCGCCTCCCTGTCCACGCGCGTGGTGGACGACCATACCGTGGTCGTGATCAACAAGGACATCGATCCCGACTTCCTCTTCGTGCTCGGCCAGGCGACTTCCATCATCGTCGAGCCCAAGAGCGCGGCCACCAACGCCACGCGCCCCGTGGGCACGGGCCCTTACCAGTTGGGCAACTGGAGCAAGGGCGCCTCGGTCACGCTCACGGCCTGGCCGCAACACCGCATGGCCTCCGGCCTGCGCATTCGCCGCGCCAGCTTTCGCTTCATCTCGGACCCTGCGGCCCAGGTCGCTGCGCTGCTGGCTGGCGACGTCGATGCCTTCCCGCGCGTGACGCCGCGCAGCGTGGCCCAGTTCAAGGCCAACGGGCGCTTCCAGGTCGTGGTCAGCGGCTCGCGCGCCAAGACCATCCTGGCCATGAACAACGCACGCAAGCCCCTGGGCGACGCGCGCGTGCGCCGCGCCATCGCCGCGGCCATCGACCGCAAGGCCGTGATCGACGGCGCGGGTGACGGCTACGGCCTGCCCATCGGCAGCTACTACGTGCCCACGGCCTTCGGCTACGTGGACACCACGGGCATCAACCCCTTCGACGTGGAAAAGGCCAAGGCGCTGCTGGCCGAGGCCGGCGTCAAGACCCCGCTGGAGCTGACCATGACGCTGCCGCCCACGCCCTACGCGCGCCAGGGCGGCGAAGTGATTGCCGCGCAGCTGGCCAAGATCGGCATCCGCGCCAAGCTGCAGAACGTCGAATGGGCGCAGTGGCTGTCGGGCACCTACACCCTCAAGAACTACGACCTGACGCTGATCTCCCATGTCGAGCCCTTCGACCTGGGCAACTTCGCCAAGCCCGACTACTACTGGGGCTACGAGTCCGCCCAGTTCAACGAGCTGTACGACAAGATCAAGAACGCCTCGCGCCCCGCCGACCGCTCGCGCCTGCTGGGCGATGCCCAGCGCCTGCTGGCCCAGGATTGCGTGCACGCCTTCCTCTACACGCCGCAATGGGTCACCGTGGCCAACAAGAACCTGCGCGGACTGTGGAAGGACATGCCCATCTTCGTCAACGATCTCTCGGCACTGTCCTGGGCCACCTGAGCCGCGCACCGGCTGAGCCACAGGCGACAGGCGCGCCGGTGGCCCCGGTCCACACTGCGGCGGATCTGCCGCTGGAACCGCCATCCTCAAGGAAGCCGCGATGACTGGAACGACACAGGCCCTGCACGACCTACCCGCCCATGCGCTGCTGCGCGCCTACCGGGAGGGCAGCCTCTCGCCCGTCGAGGTCATGCACGAGCTGCTGGCCCATGTGCAGCGCTGGGAGCCGACCCTGGGCGCCACCTACCTGCTGCGCCCCGAGGCCGCACTGGCCCAGGCACGCGCCAGCGAGGCGCGCTGGCTGCGCGGCGAGCCGGCAGGCCTGCTGGACGGCGTCCCCGCCACGGTCAAGGACAACATCGCCACGCGCGGCGACCCCACCCCCGTGGGCACGGCCGCCACGCCCCAGGTCGCGGCCCCGCTGGATGCACCACCCGCCGCGCGGCTACGCGAGGCGGGCGCCATCCTCTTCGCCAAGACCACCATGCCCGACTACGGCATGCTGTCCTCGGGCCTGTCCTCGCTGCACGGCAACACCTTCAACCCCTGGGATCTGGACAAGACGCCGGGCGGCTCCAGCGCAGGCGCAGGCGCCGCTACGGCAGCCGGCTACGGGCCGCTGCATGTGGGCACGGACATTGGCGGCTCCATCCGCCTGCCCGCAGGCTGGTGCGGCATCTTCGGCCTCAAGCCCAGCCTGGGCCGCGTGCCCATCGACCCGCCCTATACCGGCCGCTGCGCCGGCCCCATGACGCGCAGCGTGGCCGATGCCGCACTGATGATGCAGGCGCTGTCCCTGCCCGATGCGCGCGACAGCATGGGCCTGCCGCACCAGGACATTGCCTGGAGCGGCTTCGACATGGACCCCGCCCAGGTGCGCGGCCTGCGCATAGGCCTGCTGCTGGATGCCGGCTGCGGCCTGCCCTTGCAGCCCCGCGTGCGTGCCGTGGTGGAGCAGGCTGCGGCCTGGCTGGAATCGGCCGGTGCCCATATCGAGATCATCCAGCCCTGGCTCACCCGCGACATGCTCGACGGCCTCGACCATTTCTGGCGCATGCGCTCGCATGTGGAAATGCAGTCGCTGCCGGACGCCCAGCGCCACGTGGTCCTGCCCTTCATCCGCGACTGGGCCGACAGTGCCGGGTCCATCACCGCCACCCAGCTGTTCGTGGCCAGCCAGCAATCGCACCTGCTGCGCGTGGCCACGGTGCGTGCCACGGCGGCCTTCGACTATGTGCTGTCGCCCGTGGCGCCCATCACGGCTTTCCCGGCCCACCTGCCCAGCCCCACCAACGACCCGCTGCGACCGCTGGAGCACATTGCCTTCACCGTGCCCTACAACATGTCAGAGCAGCCCGCCGCGTCCGTGCCCTGCGGGCATGATGGGCAGCTGCCCATCGGCGTGCAGATCGCGGGCCGCCGCTTTGACGACCTGGGCGTGCTGCGGCTCAGCCGTGTGCTGGAGCAGTTGCGGCCGCCGCAGCCTGCCTGGCCACAGCCCCTGCCGCCGGGCCGGGGCACTGGCGACAGCGAAGACGGCGCACAGGCACGGGCACGAGCAGTGCCGGCTACTCCAGCCTGATCCCCGCATCCTTGACGATGCGCGCCCAGCGCGGCAGGTCGCGCGCCATGGCCGCTGACAGCTCCTCGGGCGTGCCGCCCACCGGGCGCAGCCCCATGGCCGCCAGGCGGCCGCTGAGTTCGGGCGAGGCCACGATGCGCCGCACCTCGGCCGAGAGCTTGTCCACGATGGGCCGGGGCGTTCCCGCCGCCACGAAGGTGGCAAACCAGCCATTGGCCTCGAAGCCCGCCAGCCCCAGCTCGGCAAAGGTGGGCACCTCGGGCAGCGCCGGATGGCGCTGCATGCCGGTGATGGCCAGGATGCGGATCTTGTCGGACTTCAGGTGCGCATTGGCCGAGGACACGTCGATGAAGCCCGACGACAGCTGCCCGCCCAGCACATCGTTGACCAGCGGCGCCGCGCCCTTGTAGGGAATCAGCGCCAGATCCAGCCCGGCCCGGGCACGCAGCAGCTCGCCATGCATGTGCGAGGAGGTGCCGTTGCCGTAGTTGCCGTTGCTGTACTTGCCCGGATGGGCCTTGACCAGGGAGATGAACTCCTGCAGCGTCGTGGCTGGCACGTCGCGCGGCACCACGAACAGGTCCGAGGACAGGGCCACCTGCGATACGGGGGCAAAGTCCTTGAGCACGTCATAAGGCATCTTTGCGTACAGCGCAGGCGCCTGGATCATGGCCGTGATCCCCAGCAGCAGCGTATAGCCATCGGGCGCCGACTTGGCCACCACATCGCCGCCGATGATGCCGCTGGAGCCCGGCCGGTTCTCCACCACCACGGGCTGACCCCAGGCCTGGCTCAGTTGCTGGGCAATGATGCGGCCGATGATGTCCGTGCCGCCACCCGCCGGATAGGGAATCACCATGCGCAGCGGCTTGGACGGATAGGCACCGCCTGCCGGCTGTGCAAAGGCGATCGGCGATGCTGTTCCCAGGGCGGCACCCAGTGAGGCGCTGGCGGCGCATGCCAGCGCCGCCCTCAGGCAGCCGCGTCGGCTCGATTCCATGGCTTGTCTCCTTGTCCTTCGGTGCTCCGCCCTCGTTGGCGGGGCGGTGTGCCCTGCCGCAGTGGCAGGGTCCATGGACAGTGTGGCCACCGGGCCTTCAGCCACCAATCGCCGATCGTCTCAAAATGATTGGCAAAAAAGATCAGCGGCCGCGATGCTGGGCCTGCCGGTAGGCGCCCGGCGGCAGGCCGGTCCAGCCCTTGAAGGCGCGGTGAAAGGTGCTGGCCTCCGCAAACCCCACGCGGGCCGCGATGTCGGCCAGGGTCAGATCCGGGCGGTTCAGCAATTCGATGGCGGCGTCGCGGCGCAGGTCGTCCTTGAGGGATTGGAAGCCCAGGCCTTCGTCGCGCAGGCGGCGGCGCAGCGTCTGCGGTGTCATGGACAGCGCGGCGCCGACCTGCTCCAGCGAAGGCAGTTCCCCCGTCAGATCGCGGCGCAGCAGGCGGCGGATGCGCTCGCCCAGGCGCGTGCGGTCTCGGTAGCGGATCACCAGGCCCATGGCCGCCTGGTCCAGGAATTCGGTCAGGCTCTCCGGGGTCTGCACCACGGGCAGCTCCAGCCAGCGCGCATCGAACTCCAGCCCCGTGAAGTCGCGGTCACGCTGCAGCGGCGCCAGGAACAGGCGCTGCGCCTCCGTGCCATACGGCATGCTGGCTCCGGCCGGCGCGCACACGCCCGTCAGCTCAATCCTGCGCGACACCAGCCAGGACATGACGCCATAGCCCAGAAAGCAAAAGGAACGCTCGGCATAGGCCAGCGGCGCATCACGCTCGCGCAGCGACACCATGGCGATGCGGGCCACGCCATCCACCACCTGCAGCCGGGGAGCGAAGTCGCGCAGCACCAGGCGGTAGAAACGCAGCCCGGCCTGCAATGCCTCGCCCAGCGTGCGGCAGGGCAGCATGCTGCGGCAGGCCTGGGCAAAACTGCCCACGGGCAGCGGATGGCGGCACAGGCCCCACAGCTCGTCGCGGCAGACGCGGCGCAGCACGCGGATCAGCGCCGCGTACTGCGCCTGGGTCACGCGCGACAGCGGCGCCTCCAGCAGGGCCGGCGCAATGCCGGCGCGGCGCAGGATGGCTGGCACATCCATGCCATTGCGCTGCACGCCCTGCACGATCTGCAGGACCTGGGCAATGGCAATGGTGTGGGCCGTGGTCTGTGGCATGGGCTTGGTGGAGACGGCATCAGATGGGCAGGTCAAGGCCTGCCCGCCATTGTCTCCATCAATGGCCCAGATATCGATCCAGGAATCCCAGCACCCGCTGCTCGTAGGGCTTGGGCGCGTAGTCGTACAGGTCCACATGCGCGGCGCCCTCCACCATCCACAGCGCCTTGGGCTCACGCGCCGCATCGAACAACTCGCGCGTTTCTGCGGGCGTGGTGTGCCGGTCCTGCAGGCCAGCCGCGATCAGCACGGGAGCGCCCAGCGCCTTCACATGGTCGATGGGGCGCAGTTGCGCCAGCTCCAGATGCAGGCGCAGCGGCAGCTGCCACGCCAGCAAGGGCGTGACCACGTCCGCCAGCCAGCCGATGTGCGCGCGCACGCGGTTGTCTATGGCCTGCCGGATGTCAGGGAACACGGACTCCAGCACCACCGCATCCGGCCCCGGCGCCACATGGGACAAAAGCAGGGCCGCGCCGCCCAGCGATGTGCCGATCACCGCCACCTTCTCGCCCGGCAGCTGCTGCCGCACATAGGCCATGGCGGCACGCACGCCTGCGCCTTCAACCATGCCGAAGCTGATGCGCTCGCCACTGCTTTCGCCGTGCGCTGGCAGGTCGATCAGGCAGACGGAGTACCCCTGCCGATGGAGCATGCGCGCACGCGCCAGCATGGCCAGCCGGTCTGCGTACACGCCGTGCAGCAGCAGCACGGCACCATGGCCCGGCTGCCCCTTGGCGAACCAGCCCCGGACCTGCCCGCCCTCGTCGGTGGTCAACTGCAGCGTCTGGACCGGCCAGTCCGCGGGCGGCGCGCCGACAGGCTGGTGGTCCGGCTGGCTCAACAGGCTGCCCACCAGCCAGGCCGCCACCATCAGCAGGGCCAGTCCGGACAATCCCGCCATCAGCAAGGCGGCAGACCATGAAAGATTGCGCAATCGGGAAAACATGGCGTGGACTGTGCCACGGCCCGGCCCTTGCGCCGTGGCCCGCAGCGAAAAGCGGAGTATTCCTAACGCTGCACCAGGGCTAGCCGCACGGCCATGCCCAGGAAGACCAGCCCGGCCACGCGGTTGAGCCAGTTCTGGGCGCGCACGGAGCGCTGAAGCAGCACGCCGAACCAGCCCGAACAGCAGGCGATGGCGCCGAACACCAGCAGCGCCGCCAGCATGAACACGCAGCCCAGCACCATCACCTGGGTGGCCACGCCGCCGCGCGCGGGGTCAGCGAACTGCGGCAGAAAGGCCAGGAAGAAGATCAGCACCTTGGGATTCGTGAGGTTCATCACCACGCCACGCCCCACCCAGCGCAGCGCCCGTGCGGGGGTCAGCGGGTCGGCTGCGCCGGCCTGCGGCATCTCGCCCGGCCGGGCCACGGCGCGCAGCGCGCCCCAGGCCAGCCAGGCCAGATAGGCCGTGCCGCACAGCTTGATGGCGGTGAACAGCAGGGGCGATGCAGCCACCAGCGCCGCCAGGCCCAACGCAACCGCCGCCGTATGCACCACCAGCCCCAGGCACAGGCCCAGCACCACGCACAGGCCCACGCGCCAGCCACGCTGGGCCGATTGCATGAGCACGAACAGGTTGTCAGGCCCCGGGCTCAGGCCCAGCAGCACGGCCACGCCGAAAAAGGCCAGCAGGGTTTCAAAGGTCGGCATCGCTTCTCTCTTTTCGATTCATCGCATGTTCCAGCGCGGCTTGGGTCAGGCTTGCGCGGTGACGATCCAGCCTTCCAGCGGATCCAGGTCGTGCGGCAACCCGTAGAGCGCATCGCCCTGTGCACGGCGGGCCGCGGCCCAGGCGGCCTGCAGCATGCAGATCACGGCGTCCAGCCGGTCTCCGCTGCCGTCTGCCAGCAACTGGTTGCGGGTTTCTTCGGCGTCGATACGCAGGCGCAGCGCCAGCGGGTTGTCGCCGCTCTCCAGCGCCGCCAGCAATTGCACACGCGCCTGATGGCGTTCGGGCGTTTGCCGCACGGGTTCGTCGCTTTTGTAGCTGAGGCGCCCGATCACGGCGCGCGCCAGCATGCCCGGGTAGGCTTCCAGCGCCACGCGGCGCGCATCGCCTTCGCCTGGCCGTTGCAGGCCCGGCAGATGCACGCCGGCCGCGCGCAGCAAGGGCAGCCCGGCATGCAGCATGTAGGCCACGGGCGGGTTCACCCATTTCATGGAAGGGCTGGCCCCCGCAGGCCCGTCCGTGGCGCGGTGTGCGAACTTGCCGCCTGCGGGCCGCGCCGCACAAAAGGCCTTGAACTGCTCGCGTATGGCCTGGCGCGTGAGGCCGGCATAGTGGTCCATGCAGGCCGCCCAGTCCGTGGGCCAGGCGAGTTGCTCCACCAGTTCGCGCGGCAGGCCAAAAGGCAGGTCGAATCCGCCCACCCAGGCCGACTGCGCCGACTGCGCCGCATCGGCGGGCCGGGCCAGCCAGGCGGCCCATGCGTCCAGCGAGGCGAACTCCAGCAGCTCCTGCAGGACCACCGTGTCGCCAGCCAGCAGGTGGCCCAGGGCCATGGTGATGGGTTTGCGCGCCGTAGGCCGGCTGCTGAAATCGCAGCCCAACACCCGCATTGCAGCCATGGTGCTCAGCCCAGGCCCAGCGCCGTCACGCCGACGGCAATGCACACCGCGCCCGCAATGCGCGCCAGGCGGTCGCCTTCGCGCAGCATGTGCCCGCCGATCAGCGCCGCGAACAGCATGGAGACTTCGCGCGCAGGCGCCACGTGCGACATGGGCGCATCCTGCATGGCGTAGAGCACCAGCACATAGGCGATGGGGCTGATCAGCGCCACCAGGGCCGCGAAGCGCCACTGCGTGCGCCACAGGCTGCGCGCAGTGGGCAGGTCGCGCAGCACCACGGGAGCGAGCAGGAATACGCGCACGAAGTTGCCCATGTAGTCGATGAGGATGGGCGACATCAGCAGCATCTTCACGCCGTAGCCGTCCACCACGGTGTAGCTGGCGATGAAGGCGCCCGTCAGCAGGCCGTACCACAGGCCCAGCCGCAGCCGCTCGCGCGCTTCGGGGTCATGGCGTGCGCGCAGCAGGCCGGGGCCGCCCGCGATCAGGAACACGCCAACCACCACGCCGGCAATGCCCAGCACGCCCAGCGAGGAAATCTGCTCCCCCAGGAAGACCACCGCCACCATGGACGACAGCAGCGGCCCCGAGCCGCGCGCCAGCGGATAGACCACGGTGAGGTCCGCGCTGCGGTAGCCACGCAGCAAGGTCACGTAGTAGGCCACGTGCAGCAGGCCGCTGGCCAGCACCACCAGCCATTCGTTGCGGCCCCATGTGGGCACCACATCGCGCCCCACCCACCAGCCCAGCGGTGCCCAGATCACCATCATGATGACCGAGGTGAAGAAAGCGAAGCGCGAGTCGCCGCCCGCCTTCTTGGCCACGATGTTCCAGCCGGCATGGATGAGGCCGGCAATGATGATCAGGGCAAAGGCTTGCAGCGACATGGGCAGGTCCGGGGAAAGCGGGGCGTGGCGCGGGAAAGAAAAAAGGCCGCGCACTGCGCAGCCTGGGGTGTTGCTTGAGGCGTCCGGGGACGCCACCCCGGGGAGTTACCTGCGGCTGGACACCAGCGAGAGGAACTCGCGGCGCAGTTCAGGATTGGTGAGGAAGGCGCCGCGCATAACGGAGTTCAGCATCTTGCTGTCCATCTCGCGCACGCCGCGCCAGGACATGCAGAAGTGCGAAGCCTCCATGACCACGGCCAGGCCGTCAGGGCGGGTCTTGTCGAGGATCAGGTCGGCCAGCTGGATGATGGCCTCTTCCTGGATCTGGGGGCGGCCCATGATCCAGTCCACCAGCCGCGCGTACTTGGACAGGCCGATGACATTGGTGTTCTTGTTGGGCAGCACGCCGATCCAGATCTTGCCGATCACCGGGCACAGATGGTGGCTGCAGGCGCTGCGCACCGTGATCGGGCCGACGATCATCAGCTCGTTGAGGTGCTCGGCGTTGGGGAACTCGGTGATGGCGGGCTGCGCCACATAGCGGCCACGGAACACCTCGTTGACATACATCTTGGCCACGCGGCGCGCCGTGGCGCGCGTGTTGTGGTCGTGCGTGGTGTCGATGACCATGCTGTCGAGCACGCCCTGCATCTTGTCCTGGACTTCGTCGAGCAGCTGCTCGAGTTCACCGGGCTCGATGAATTCGGAGATGTTGTCGTTCGCATGAAAGCGCTTTTGCGCCTGCTTCAACCGTTCGCGGATCTTGACCGAGACGGGGGTGCCCTCGGCCTGGCTGTCTTGTTTCATGTCGACGAGTTCTCTGAACATGGCTGGCATGGTAACAGCGAAACCCGCGGCATGGCACGCAAGGGATTTTCCACCCAAACGCAGGTTCTGCCCGCGCTGAAAGCTATCATTTCAATAGCAAAAGAATGGCTTGTGTGACAGAACCCGGGGCTAGAGGCGGAATTCGGCAATCAGCGGCAGATGGTCGGACATGCGCCACCAGATGCGTCCCTTGGGCACATGCAGTCCCAGCGGGGTGAGGCCGCGCACGTAGACATGGTCCAGCTGGGCCAGCGGCAGGCGCGAGGGATAGGTGGGCACGCTGGGCAATTCGTCGTATTCGTACAGGCCGAAACCGCCGAGCATGCGCTTGATCTGGCCACCCCAGTCGTTGAAGTCGCCAGCCACCACCACGGGCGCGCCGGGCGGCACCTCGCGCTCAATGAAGCGCTTGAGCTGTGAGACCTGGCGCACGCGGCTGCCGGGGATCAGGCCCAGGTGCACCACGATGGTGTGCACGCGCCGGTTCTGCACCTCCACCTCCACATGCAGAAGGCCCCGCTGCTCGAAGCGGTGGTCGGAGATGTCTTCGTGCTGGTGGCCCACCACGGGCCAGCGGGTGAGCAGCGCGTTGCCATGCTCGCCGTGGCGCGTGTAGGCATTGGTGCGGTAGACGGCCTCGTATCCCAGGGGAGCCAGGTACTCCGCCTGCGAGACCTGGGGCCAGCGCTCGAAGTACGCGGCCTCCTTGTGGTTCATCTTGCGCACTTCCTGCAGGCAGACGATGTCGGCATCGAGCTGCTCCACAGCGTGTCCCAGGTTGTGGATCTCCAGGCGGCGCACGGGACCCATGCCTTGCACGCCCTTGTGGATGTTGTAGGTCGCGACGCGCAGTATGGACGGGCCGGGGTCCACCTCGTGGGAGGATTTCACGTTGTCAGTCATAGGCGGTCAGGAACACAGGGATCGGGATCAGTCCAGCTCCAGTGAAGCGAATCGCGGCAGCATCAGGATGGCTTCCGCATTGGACGGGGAGTAGCAGCGCTCGGCAGCGTCATGCCAATGATGCCAAGCAGATGCGGTATGTTCCCTCGGATTCAAGAACACAGGGGTGTAGGACGGAATCCGCAGGCCGAAAACCCTCTCGCGGTTGTGCCATACACCGGGCGCATAGCGGTGCTGCCAGGCCGGGTAGATGGTGTAGATGTTCTCCAGCGCCCAGTCCTGCAGCAGGCAGCCGGGCGCCTCGGGGTCGATGCCGGTTTCTTCCCGCACCTCGCGCACTGCGGTCTCGCGCCAGGACTCGCCTTCATGGTCCTTGCTGCCCGTCACCGACTGCCAGAACTCCCCGCCCTCAGGCGCCGGTGCCGTGCGGCGCATCAGCAGCACCTGCCCGTCATCGCGGTAGATGACGACCAGCACCGATTCAGGGATCTTGTAGCCTGGCATGGCAGGCATCAGCCCTTGCCCTGGACCGCCTTGGTCGCCACGGGAGGCGGCAGATCCTTGGCCTGCAGCGCGCGTACCTGATGCACGAGCTGGTTGTGCGCATCCAGAAAGGCGGCGGCGATGACCTTGCCCTCGTTGGTATTGCTCCAGCCCGCGCCCGCCGCGCCCAGGCGGCCCAGCACCATGCCGCCCACGCCCAGATCGGTGGTGCGGGCGGCGCCCGTGGCAGCGGCCACCTGCTCGGTAGTTTCGTTGTCCGACAGCAGCAGCGCGGTCTGCGCCTCCTTGAACTTGACCTGCTCGACCATGCCGACCAGCCCCGCGATGTCCCGCAGCACCGGAATCATGGCAACCACGCCGGCCAGACCCCGGCCCGCGTCCTGCTCGCTGAAGGTCAGGCTGGGCGTCAGCGTGTATTGCGCCTCATAGCCACGGCCCTTGCGCACCGTGGAGTTCTCGCGCAGTACGCCGGCGTTCTTCAGGTCCTGCTCCTGCACCGTGCCGCGCAGGCCCGCGCCCCGGTCCACCACACGAAAGCAGCCGCTTTGCTGGGCCAGCAGCTTGATCAGCGGCACGGGCGAGGCGGGCAGCTGGTAGCCCGACCCCATGACGTAGCCGTTGGGATTCTCGGCCAGGGCCAGCGTGGCCACGGGCGCGTCGCAGCGCACGAGTTCGCGCGAGCCATTGTTCGCGCCCAGGGGCCCGGCGGAGCCGGTGATCTCCGAGCCACCCTGCCCCAGCTCGGTCTTCTTTTCCCCGCAGCCGGACAGGCCCAGCCCTGCCAGCACAGCCAGCGCCAGCGATGCAATGCCTTGAAAACGCATGAAAGCTCTCCGCAAAAAGAAAAACGGCAGAAGCTGTGCCAGCTTCTGCCGTCCGTATCAAGCCGCCAGGCCCGGTCCTCAGCCCTGGGTGGCCGCCAGCGGGTTGCGCAGGCGGATGTGCAGCTCGCGCAGCTGCTTTTCGTCCACGGGCGAAGGTGCCTGCGTCAGCAGGTCCTGGGCGCGCTGGGTCTTGGGGAAGGCGATCACGTCACGGATGGAGTCGGCACCCGTCATCAGCGTGATCAGGCGGTCCAGGCCGAAGGCCAGGCCACCGTGCGGGGGCGCGCCGTACTGCAGCGCGTCCAGCAGGTAGCCGAACTTGGCGCGGGCGTCTTCGGGCGAGATCTTGAGCGCGTCAAACACCTTGCTCTGCACGTCGGCGCGGTGGATACGCACCGAGCCACCGCCCAGCTCCCAGCCGTTCAGGACCATGTCGTAGGCCTTGGCCAGGCAGTTGGCCGGGTCGGTGACCATGAGTTCCTCGTGGCCGTCCTTGGGCGAGGTGAAGGGATGGTGCACGGCCGCCCAGCGGTCGTTTTCCTCGTCGTGCTCGAACATGGGGAAGTCCACCACCCACAGCGGCGCCCAGCGGTTCTCGAACAGGCCGTTGGCCTTGCCGAATTCGCTGTGACCCACCTTCAGGCGCAGCGCGCCGATGGAGTCGTTGACGATCTTTTCCTTGTCTGCGCCGAAGAAGATGAGGTCGCCGTCCTGTGCGCCCGTGCGCTTGAGGATCTCGGCAATGGCCGCGTCATGCAGGTTCTTGACGATGGGAGACTGCAGGCCATCGCGGCCCTTGGCCACTTCGTTGACCTTGATCCAGGCCAGGCCCTTGGCGCCGTAGATCTTGACGAATTCGGTGTACTGGTCGATCTCGCCGCGCGAGATCTGCGAGCCGCCGGGCACGCGCAGCGCGACCACGCGGCCGCCCTTGGTCGTGGCGGGGGTGGAGAACACCTTGAAGTCCACGTCCTTCATGACTTCGGTCAGTTCGGTGAACTCGAGCTTGACGCGCAGGTCAGGCTTGTCCGAGCCGAAGCGGAAGGCCGCATCCTGGTACGTCATCATCGGGAACTCGCCCAGATCCACGTCCAGCTGGGTCTTGAAGACCTCGGTGATCATGCGCTGGAAGATGGCGCGGATTTCCTCTTCGTCCAGGAAGGAGGTCTCGCAGTCGATCTGCGTGAACTCGGGCTGGCGGTCGGCGCGCAGGTCCTCGTCGCGGAAGCACTTGGTGATCTGGTAGTAGCGGTCGTAGCCGGCCACCATCAGCATCTGCTTGTACAGCTGGGGCGACTGCGGCAGGGCGAAGAACTCGCCGTCGTGCACGCGGCTGGGCACCAGGTAGTCGCGCGCGCCTTCGGGCGTGCTCTTGCCCAGCATGGGCGTTTCGATGTCGATGAAGCCTTCCTTGTCCAGGAAGTTGCGCACCTGGATGGCCGTGCGGTAGCGCAGCATCATGTTGCGCTGCATGTAGGGGCGGCGCAGGTCCAGCACGCGGTTGGTCAGGCGCACGGTCTCGGACAGGTTCTCGTCGTCCAGCTGGAACGGGGGCGTGACCGAGGCGTTGAGCACGTTCAGCTCGTGGCACAGCACTTCGATCTGGCCGCTCTTGAGCTTGTCGTTGGTCGTGCCTTCGGGACGTGCGCGCACCAGGCCCTTGACCTGCACGCAGAACTCGTTGCGCAGGCCTTCGGCGGTCTTGAACATCTCGGCACGGTCGGGGTCGCAGACCACCTGCACATAGCCTTCGCGGTCGCGCAGGTCGATGAAGATCACACCGCCATGGTCGCGGCGACGGTTCACCCAGCCGCACAGGGTAACGGTTTCGCCCATCAGGGCTTCGGTCACTAGACCGCAGTAATGGGAGCGCATGGCCATGATGAAAAGCTTCCTGCGCCCGGGATGGGCGCGACAGTTTGTTATTTGGATTCCGCGGGCAGTGTGAGATCCGGAGGAGTCACCACGCCCATCGAAACAATGTACTTGAGCGCGGCATCCACGCTCATTTCCAGCTCGATGCAATCGCTCTTGCGAACGATGACGAAATAGCCGCCCGTCGGGTTCGGCGTTGTCGGCACGAAGACGCTCAGGTATTCGTCACGCAGATAGGCGGCGACCTCTCCGCTGGGCGAGCCGGTGACGAAGGCCACGGTCCAGACGCCTTCGCGCGGCCATTGCACCAGCACGGCGGTGCGAAACGCATTGCCACTGTCCGAGAACACGGTGTCGGACACCTGCTTGACGCTGGAATAGATGGAGCGCACCACGGGAATGCGGCTGACCACCGCATCGCCCCAGGAGACAAGCTTGCGGCCGATGAAGTTGCTGGCCGCAGCGCCAACCACCAGCAGGATCAGCAGCGTGAGCACCACGCCGAAGCCGGGAATGTGGAAACCCAGCAGCCGGTCCGGATGCCAGGCCTCGGGCAGGATGGCCAGCGTCTGGTCCAGCGTGCCGATGATCCAGTTGAGCACGCCCAGCGTGATCACCAGAGGAACAATCACCAGCAGGCCGGCGAACAGCCATTTGCGCAGAGCGGACATGAGAAATGCAAGCCTTGATTAATGGCCCGTGGAGGGTGCGGGAGCGGATGCGGGGGCCGCAGCAGGCGCAGTTGCCGCAGGTGCGGCAGATGTATCCGAGGCCTGGGTGTCTGCCGCTGGAGCCGGCGTGGCGGCGCTCTTGCTGCCGCTGTTCTTGAAGTCGGTCGCGTACCAGCCCGAGCCCTTGAGCTGGAAGCCGGCAGCCGTCAGCTGCTTGGAAAAGGCCTCGGCACCACAGGCCGGGCAGGTCGTCAGCGGAGCATCCGAGATTTTCCGCAGCACGTCCTTGGCATGACCGCAGGAGCCACACTTGTATGCATAAATAGGCATGGCGCTAATGCTTATACGAGAGAAGATGCAAAACTTTCGATTATAGGCATCCGCCCGATACTGCGGCTGCCTTGCCCCCAAAGGCCCAGGCCGGAGAGCCGCAAGCCGCATGCATCAGTCGGTACCTTATGGCCCGAAATGCAAAATGCCAGTCGCGCGGACTGGCATTCCATCAGGGCGGTGCCGGCAAGCCCCGCTGCCGGGGCGCCTGCCGCGTCCATGTTCAGCGCCGTGCCCGGCGCCGCTGCATCCCCATACCGGCCAGCATGACGGCAAGGCCCATCAGCACCAGGGCAGGCACCCCGGTGGCGGGGACCGGCTCCGGCGTCAATGCGGCAGCAACCACCAACTCCTGGTCACGCGAATTGTTGGCCGGCTCCGGGTCCGTGGTTCCACTGACCGCCGTCACCGTGGCTGTCAGGCTGCCCTGCGTGGTGGGCGTGAAGCTCACCGTGCAGGAAATGCTGGCACCCGAGGCCAGCGGCGCGCCAGTCGGCACCGCAGGCGTGCATGAGGTGCTGGCACCTGCCGGCAGCCCTGCGATGGAGCAATTGGCAAAGGCCGCCGCATTGGGGCCGGCATTCGTGCAGACGAACGATCCCTTCACGGGAACACCCACGTTGGCGGTGGCCGGCAGCGTGACGCTGGTGGCCTGCATGTCGGCCCGCTCCACGGGGTTGAAGGGGTGGGCCTTGGTGTTGTTGGCCGGCACCGGATCCACCGTGCTGCTGCTCGCCGTCACCAAGGCCGCGATGGTGCCCGTTGTGGTGGGCGTGAACTGCACTGTGCAGGCGATGCTGCCGCCCGATGCCAATGGCGAGGCCGTGGGGACGCTGGGCGTGCAGGACGTGGTCGCCCCGGCTGGCAGGCCGGAGATCACGCACGAAGCCGCCGTCGCCGCACTGGGGCCGGCATTGGTGCAGCTGAAGCTGCCGGACACCGGCACGCCCACCGTCATGGTCAGGGGAAGCGTGATGGAGGTGGCCTGCATGTCGGCACGCTCCCCGGGGCTGTAGGGGCGCAAGATGGTGTTGTTGGCAGGCACCGGGTCCGGCGTGCCGCTGCTGGCGGAGACCAGGGCCGTGAATGCCCCGCCCGCTGTGGGCGTGAAGCCCACCGTGCAGTCGATGCGGGCGCCCGAGGCCAGCGGCGATCCTGTAGGTACAGCGGGAGTGCAGGACACGGAAGCGCCTGCCGGCAGGCCTGAAATGGCGCACGAGGCTGCCGCCGCAGGGCTGGGCCCCGCGTTGGTGCAACTGAAGCTGCCGGATGCCGGCGTGCCCACCGCCATGGAGGCCGGCAGGGTCAGCTCCGTGGCCCTCATGTCCGCCGACTCCCCTGGGTTGTAGGGGAAGGACATCGCATTGTTGCTCGGCACCAGATCTGTCGTTGCACTGCCGGCCGTCACCAGTGCCGTGATGGCGCCCGTGACAGCAGGCGTGAAGCCTACCGTGCAGGCGATGCTGTCGCCTGCGGCCAGCGGCGATCCTGTAGGAACAGCGGGAGTGCAGGACACGGAAGCGCCTGCCGGCAGACCTGAAATGGCGCACGATGCTGCCGCCGCAGGGCTGGGTCCCGCATTGGTGCAGCTGAAGCTGCCGGATACCGGCGCCCCCACCGTCATGGACGGCGGAAGATCGACGCTGGTGGCCTGCATGTCGGCCGCTGGCGCAACCGCCAGCACAGCCAGTGTGGCCGGCTGGTTCAGGCCAATAAGACTGAGGTTGGAAGGACCGTTGGTGAAGCTGCCTGTCGCGGTCGGACGCACGTCGAGGCTCACCTCGCAGAAGGCAGCGCCCTGGGCCAGGTCTCCGTTGGACACGGTCACGGTGCTGCCGCCTGCTGCCGCCTGCACGGTCGTTCCGGGGCAGGTGGTGCTGGCATTGCCCTCGACGACCAGTCCTGCAGGCAGGTTGTCGGTAAACGACCAGCCTCGCTTGCGCAGCAGATCAGTCGTATTGGTGATGGTCATGGTCAGCCGGGAGACCTGGCCGAGTTGGATGCTGGCAGGCGAGAAGGCCTTGTCCAGTTGCGGCGTGACATCGATGATCTGCGCGTTGTCGATCGACGAATCGTTGCCCATGGAGCTGGTCTGGTCGTTGTGCAGAACAAACCCGACAGAGGTCCCGCTGAAGAGCAGTGCTCCCGGAGAAGTCACCGTCTGGGCCACAGCGGTCTGGGTGCCGGCAATACCGATAGGTGTTGTATTGAATGACTGTCCACCCACGCATGGATTGATCGCGTTCGTGGAGATGGGCAGTTCCGTACCAGCGTCATTGATCAGAGAAAAACGCAGCAGCGGGGCGACAAATCCCGACGAGCAGAAGGTCGCCACCACATCGGTACGGGCCGTGAGGAATCTGCTGCTGGCACTTTGTGCAATATTGGTGGCGGTGCGAAAGGCAATTGCGCCAGCAGGAAAGGTCCCATTCGCTGTAAGCATTGCCATGACGTGATTGTTGCGTGCAGCCGCCGCACTCTGGCCCTGATAGCGCCCGGCGACCTCGGCCATCTGCTGCAGGTTGTTCCAATTGCCATGGTCCGAGCAGGCCGCAATCATCACCGTCGAACCTGGAGCCTGGTTGAAGGACGTGACTATGCCATTGCACTGGTTGGCGCTCATCCGGTACAGGGGGTCGGCGGTATACATCTGCCCCGCAGGGTCCGCGCCCTGGTAGGCCAGCAGATCCCGCCCCTCCGTGGTGATGGGGGGTGTCTGCGGGTTTTCGAAGTCCTCGCTCCAGACAATGACCGGCGCGACCGGGATCCTCGGCGCAGCCATTGCCACCTGGCCGCACAGGGCTGGCACAAGCAAGGCGCCTCCAAGCCAACTCCATCGGAACCGGACGCCAGCGACAGGCCGCAGCTTCAGCCGGCGAGCCCTCGCAATCAGTTTGAGTGTTTTCATGACGGTGCTTCCTCCCAAGCGTTTGCTATTCGGAGGTCCGCCGTACTGTCACGACCTGTGCTTCACACCACCCAAGTCAGCATTCCGGGACCTCCACAATCCCAGCTGCTGACTATATAGTTAATAACTATTGATGATTGTCATCAATTGTTTTTACAAATGATGAGGAAGCGGCGCTTACCTTTCGGGCCTGAATTCAAGAATGTCTGCGCTGCGATTGGCCAGCCACTGCGGTGCCAGTGACCCGGCCACCATCCCCGTCACAGCCGCCAGCAGGCCCGCCAATTGCTGCGGAAATGCCTCGTGCAAAGCAGGAGTGGCCATGAAGACCACCCACACGCCAATGCCCAGTGCCACGGCGCAAATGGCGCCCTGCGTGGTGGCGCGCTTCCAGTACAGCCCGAAGACCAGGGGCACGAAGGCGCCGACCAGCGGCACTTGGTAGGCGCTGGAGACCAGCTCATAGATGGGCGTTCCTTCCATCTTGATCGAGTAGGCCAGCACGCAGATGCTGAAGACGAGCACGCTGATGCGCATGGCCAGCAGCATTTCCCGGTCGCTGGCCTGGGTGCGGAACTGGCGCCAGATGTTCTCGGTGAAGGTCACGCTGGGCGCCAGCAGCGTGGCCGAGGCACAGGACTTGATGGCCGACAGCAGCGCGCCGAAGAACAGCACCTGCATGACGAAGGGCATCTTGTCCATGACCAGGGTGGGCAGCACCTTCTGCGGGTCCTGCTTGAGCAGCTCCGCTGCCTCCTGCGGCATGATGATCAGCGCGCTGGCCACGAGGAACATGGGCACGAAGGCGAAGCAGATATAGGCCGAGCCACCGATGACGGTGCCGCGCGTGGCGGCCTTCTCGCTGTGGGCCGACATCACGCGCTGGAACACGTCCTGCTGGGGAATGGAGCCCAGCATCATGGTGATGGCCGCGCCAAAGAAGAAGAGGATTTCATGCCAGCTGGGCTCGGGCCAGAACTGGAACAGATCGCGGCTCACGGCCAGGTCGATGACCTTGCCGGCACCGCCAGCCATGTCGCTGGCAAACCAGGCCAGCACCACCAGGCCGACGACCAGGATGATCATCTGCAGGAAGTCCGTCACCGCCACCGACCACATGCCGCCGAACAGCGTATAGGCCAGGATGGACACCACGCCGATGGCCATGCCCACGGGAATGCTGACCGTGCCGCCCGACAGCAGGTTGAACACCAGGCCCAGGGCCGTGACCTGGGCCGAGACCCAGCCCAGGTAGCTGAGCATGATGATCAGCGAGCAGACGATCTCGATGGACCGGCCATAGCGGTGGCGGTAGTAGTCGCTGATGGTCAGCAGCGTCATGCGGTACAGCTTGCCCGCGAAGAACAGGCCCACCAGGATCAGGCACATGCCCGCGCCGAACGGGTCTTCGACCACGCCGCGCAGGCCGCCCTCGATGAACTTGGCGGGCACGCCGAGCACGATCTCCGAGCCGAACCACGTGGCAAACGTGGTGGTGATGATCATGTACATGGGCAGATGGCGCCCGGCAATTGCGAAGTCGGCCGTGTTCTTGACCCGCCTGGCCGCCCACAGGCCGATGGCGATGGTCACGAACAGGTAGGCGATCACCATAGAGAGCAGCACGCTGGCACTCCTGTTTCAAAGTGGGAAAAGGGAGAGGTCCGGAAACCCGTCAGTGTTCTCAGTACCAGCGCAGCCGCACCACCAGTTGCAGCAGGATCAGCGCGATGACAAAGCCGATGCCGGCGCTGACGATGGCCTGCAACAGGCGGTTGGTGAGCTTTTGCTGCTGCAGCAGCTCCTTGAGCAGTTCGTCGTGCTCGCCGGAGTTGCGCGTGAGCCGGCGATGGATCAGGCGCGGCAGCTCGGGAATGAGCTTGGCATAGCGCGGCGCCTCGGCCAGCAGCTCGCGCCACAGCCGTTGCGGGCCCATCTGGTCCAGCATCCATTTTTCGAGGAAGGGCTTGGCCGTGCTCCACAGGTCCAGGTTGGGGTCCAGCTGGCGCCCCAGGCCTTCGATGTTGAGCAGCGTCTTTTGCAGCAGCACCAGCTGCGGCTGGATCTCGACTTGAAAGCGGCGCGAGGTCTGGAACAGGCGCATCAGCACCATGCCCAGCGAAATCTCGGCCAGCGGACGGTCAAAGTACGGCTCGCAGACGGCGCGGATGGCGGCCTCCAGCTCGTCCACGCGCGTGCTCGGCGGCACCCAGCCGCTTTCGATGTGCAGCTCGGCCACGCGCTTGTAGTCACGGCGGAAGAACGCCGTGAAGTTCTGCGCCAGGTATTCCTTGTCGTACTCGGTCAGCGTGCCGACGATGCCGAAGTCCAGCGAGATGTAGCGCCCGAAGGTCTCGGGCTCCAGGCTGACCATGATGTTGCCCGGGTGCATGTCGGCGTGAAAGAAGCCATCGCGAAAGACCTGGGTGAAGAAGATGGTCACGCCGTCGCGTGCCAGCTTGGGGATATCCACGCCAGCTTCGCGCAGGCGCTCGACCTGGCTGATGGGCACGCCGGTCATGCGCTGCATGACCATCACGTCGTTGCGGCAGAAATCCCAGTACACCTCGGGGATCAGCACCAGGTCCAGCCCTTCCATGTTGCGGCGCAACTGCGCGGCGTTGGAGGCTTCGCGGATCAGGTCCAGCTCGTCGTGCAGGTAGTTGTCGAACTCGGCCACGACCTGGCGGGGCTTGAGGCGCTTGCCGTCGGCCGACAGGCGCTCGACCCAGCGCGCCATCATGTGCATCAGCGCCAGGTCCTTGTCGATCACGGTCTTCATGCCCGGACGCAGCACCTTGACGGCCACGTCGCGCTGCACGCCGTTGCGGTCGCTGATCACGGCAAAGTGCACCTGGGCGATGGAGGCGCTGGCCACCGGCTCGCGCTCGAAGCTCACGAAGATCTGGTCCAGCTTCTTGCGGAAGGCGCGCTCGATGGTGTCCACCGCAATCTGCGAATCGAAGGGCGGCACGCGGTCCTGCAACCGGGCCAGCTCCTCGGCCACGTCGGGCGGCATCAGGTCGCTGCGCGTGGACAGCACCTGGCCGAACTTCACGAAGATGGGCCCCAGCTCCTCCAGGGCCTCGCGCAGGCGCTGGCCGCGCGGCTTGTCCAGCCGCCGGCCCAGCGTGAGCACCGCGCGTGCGCGGCGCATCCAGGGATGCTCGAAGCTCGACAGCACCAGTTCGTCGAGTCCGTAGCGGAACACCACCCAGAGGATGGTCAGCCCGCGAAGAAACCGGCTCATGGCTTGTCGTTCTCGAAACCGGGCAGGGATACCACGGGGGAACCAACGGGCGCGCTGGCGGGCGCTGCCGCACGTGCGGCCTCGGGGGCGGGGGCATCGGCATCGGGCTTGCCGGCCATGCGGGCGCCTACGAACTGGCGTAGTGCCTGGGCGGCGCTGCGCGCGACCTTGGCCACGGTGTGCGCGGGCGCATCCCCGATGATGCGGGCCAGATCTTCCTCCACGTCCCATTCGACGTGGTCCACCAGCCAGTTGATGTCGGCGGCCAGTTGCACGTCGCCCTCGATGCGGATGGAGGGCTTGTCTCCGCGCAGGGCCACCTGGGCCAGGGCCAGCGGGGAGGTCTCGGTGACTTCAAGCAGCAGGTCGGGCTGCGCGCCTTCGGGCGCCACGTTGAACAGGCCGGCGGGCGTGATCTGCAGGGCCATGGAGTAGCCGCGCCACTGCACGCGCGCCACGCGGCCCTTTTGCCGCACGAGGCGCTCCATCGCCTCTTTCTCCTGCATCAGCACATGGTTGAGGAACAGCACGAGGCGCTGATGCACCTCGCTGACCAGCCATTGCGGCGGTTGCGGACCGGCCATCACGCGTTCCATGAGACCGTTCAGAAAAGAAAAAGGGGACTGTGTTGCCATAGTCCCCGATTATTCCCGAAGTGAGAGGATGCGGCCGACGCAAATCCGGTCGAGACAAGTGGCCAGCCCATGGCGTGACCCCCTGTCGCATCCCTGGCTTGCGCCGGTCCTCTGCAAATTTCTTACTGCAGTGCCTGGACGCCAGCGACCAGCCAGCCGCTGCTGCCGCTCTTGGGCTTGGTCATGTTCCAGACCTCGCGGAAGGGCGTGGGGCCTGCCGAGGCGTCCTCGCGGATCATTCCGGAGAATTCCACGCTGGCCATGTAGTCATTGCCCAGATCCTCGATGCCCAGCAGTTGGGCATCGATCATGACCACGTCGGTCTGGTTGGGCTGGCCAGGGCGCTGCACCTCGCGCTCGCTGAGCTGGCCACGGATCTCGGTCAGCATCTCGTCGGTCATCATGGCGCGCAGCGAAGCGATGTCCGAGCGGTCCCATGCCGATTGCAGGGTGACGAAGTTGCGCTTGGCAGCCGTCAGGAAGCCTTCGGTGTCGAAGCCTTCAGGCACACCCCAGTTCTGCGAGCCTGCCAGGGCAGAGCCGATCTGCACGCCGGAACCCGAGGCCAGGGCGGCCGGCTGGTGGTTCTGCTCCCAGGGGCGGGCCGAGGCGTCGTTGCCGACCTTCTCGGGGTTGTACTGGCGTGCCAGCGGTGCGCTGTCCACGTTGCCACCCATGTTACCCGCGCCCGCAGGGGCGGCGTTCTGGAAGGCGAAGGGGCTGGACGATGCCTGCTGCGCGCCGGCCGCTGCACGGCGCGAGCGCATGACCATGCCCACCACGACCATGATGACCAGGGCCAGCAGGGCGATCAGCAGGAACTGGCCGAAGGCGGCGCCCAGACCCAGCGAGTGGGCCAGCCATGCCAGACCCAGGCCGGCGGCCAGGCCGCCGAGCATGGCGCCCCAGGGCTTCTTGGCCGGAGCGGCCGCAGGCGGCGTGGCAGGCTTGCCCGCAGCGTTCTGTGTGGCGGCGTTCTGCGGCGGCGTGTTCTGCGCCGGCGCGCGCGTAGCTTCACGCTGCGTCACATTGCTCGACTGCTTGCCCACCGATCCGCCACCGCCCATGCGCTTGGCGTCGGCCGTGCCGTGGACCACCACCAGCATCGCGACCAAGACCATAGACCATAGCTTTTTCATGTCATCTCCTCGAATAATCGTGTTGCCGTCACCTCACCGAACGCCTCACGCGCTCAGCACTTGATTCCCACATGCAGGGCCGCAATGCCGCCCGTCATGTTGTGATAGTCCACATGGCCGAAGCCGCATTCCTGCATCAGGCGCTTGAGATCTTCCTGGCCGGGGTGCATGCGGATGGACTCGGCCAGATAGCGGTAGCTGGCGTCATCGCCCGCCACGAGCTTGCCCATGGCCGGAAGAATCTTGAAGGAGTACCAGTCGTAGGCTTTCTCCAGGGGCTTGGCCACCTTGGAGAACTCCAGCACCAGCAGCTTGCCGCCGGGGCGCAGGACACGGTTCATTTCCTTGAGCGCCGCATCCTTGTGGGTCATGTTGCGCAGGCCGAAGGCCACGCTGACCAGATCGAAATGGTTGTCGGGAAATGGCAGAGCCTCGGCATCGCAGACCATGGTGGGCAGGATGACGCCCTTGTCGATCAGGCGGTCGCGGCCCACGCGCAGCATGGCTTCGTTGATATCGGTGTGCACCACCTGGCCGGTGGAGCCGACCTTCTTGGCGAAGGCCAGGGCCAGATCGCCCGTGCCACCCGCGATGTCCAGCGCCTTGTCGCCTTCCTTGAGGTTGGCCACCATCACCGTATAGGCCTTCCAGGCACGGTGCAGACCACCCGACATCAGGTCGTTCATGACGTCGTAGCGCGAAGCGACCGAGTCGAACACGCCGCGCACGCGGCTGGCCTTCTCGCGCTCATCCACCGAC
Organism: Delftia sp. JD2; assembly: GCF_001682645.1. NCBI lineage: Bacteria > Pseudomonadati > Pseudomonadota > Betaproteobacteria > Burkholderiales > Comamonadaceae > Delftia > Delftia sp. JD2. Next base: position 53,079 of record NZ_LFJT01000009.1, on the reverse strand, counting down.
TGGAATCCGAAATGTGTGATGCTCATAACAACGATGCTAAGCAAGCAGTAGTAATGCGTACAGCGACAACCCCGTGTGGCCACGGGCTTTGCCGTGCAAGGGTTATCAAGAACAAACCGCTTGAAACGCCTTCAAACAAAGACTTTCAAGCTATTTTAAATATAGCACCACCCCCAATAACCCTGTGCCGTACAGAGGTCCGGAATGTGGTGCGAGGGGAACGGCGCCATACAGCGCGCACCCGTGCGCGGCGTCAGTGGCTGCCGCAGCCGTGTCCGCCGCCGCTGGCCTTGCCGGGCATGGGCGTGTCGCGGTCCATGCCGGACTCCTGCAGCCGGTCCAGGTACTGCGCCCAGAACTCGTCCTGGCGGCGGCCCAGTTCGTAGAGGTATTCCCAGGTGTACAGGCCGCTTTCATGCCCGTCGCTGAAGAAGGGCTTGATGGCGTAGTTGCCCACGGGCTCGATGGCCGTGATGGACACCTCGCGCTTGCCCGTCTGCAGCACTTCCTGGCCCGGGCCGTGGCCCTGGACTTCGGCCGAGGGCGAGTACACGCGCAGCAGCTCGAAGGGGATGCGAAAGCTTGCGCCGTCGGAGTAGGCGACTTCCAGCACGCGCGATGCGCCGTGCACGGTCAGGGCTTCGGGGGTTGGGGTGTCAGGGGTCAGGCCGGCCATGCGGTGCTCCTCATTCAGTGGCGGGGTGCTGCTGCCAGGCATCGAGTGCCTGGACCAGCGCCGTGTCTATGGCTGGCAAGCGCGCTGCCACCTCGGCCTCGCGCTCGCCATTGCGCGGGCGCTGGGCCGGGGCCCAGACCGCGCCCGGGAAATGGCTGTCCCAGTCAAAGCGCGCAATCACATGCCAGTGCAGGTGCGGCACCATGTTGCCCAGTGCCGCCAGGTTGATCTTGGCCGGAGCAAGGCGCTCACGCAAGACGCGCTCGACCACGACCACGGCATCCATGCAGTGCTGGCGGTCGGCGGCGTCCAGGTCGGAGAACTCGGCCGCATGCGCATTCCAGACCACGCGGTAGAAGGCCGGGAAGCCCTCCTCCTGCGCGCGGATTACGCGCAGGCACCGGCCGCGCCAGACAGGCAGGCCGCCTTCTGTGGCGCACAGGAGGCAGGAAGCGGGAGCAGCCATCAGACCAGAACCCGTTCGATGCCGCCGGCGTTGGCGCGCTGCACGTACTCGGCCATCCAGTTCTCGCCCAGGATCTGGCGCGCCATCTCGACCACGATGTAGTCGGCTTCCAGCAGGCCGTTGTTCATGTCGCCACCGTAGCGCGACAGGCCCTGCAGGCAGCTGGGGCAGCTGGTGAGGATCTTCACGTTGTCCTTCTCGGCCAGGGCGCCGCTGGCGCGCAGCGCGGCCTCGCCCTTCTTGAGTTCCTCTTCCTTGCGGAAGCGGATCTGCGTGGAGATGTCGGGGCGCGTGACGCCCAGCGTGCCCGATTCGCCGCAGCAGCGCTCGCTCTTGACCACACCCTCACCCACCAGCGCCTTGACGGTCTTCATCGGGTCCTGCAGCTTCATGGGCGAGTGGCAGGGGTCGTGGTAGAGGTAGCCCTCCTTGCCCTGCAGCGTCACGCCCTTTTCCAGCAGGTATTCGTGGATGTCGATGATGCGGCTGCCCGGGAAGATCTTGCCGAACTCGTAGCCCTGCAACTGGTCGTAGCAGGTGCCGCAGCTGACCACCACGGTCTTGATGTCCAGGTAGTTGAGCGTGGTGGCGACGCGATGGAAGAGCACGCGGTTGTCCGTGATCATCTTCTCGGCCTTGTCGAACTGGCCGCTGCCGCGCTGGGGATAGCCGCAGCACAGGTAGCCGGGTGGCAGCACGGTCTGCACGCCGGCATGCCAGAGCATGGCCTGGGTGGCCAGGCCCACCTGGCTGAACAGGCGCTCGGAGCCGCAGCCGGGGAAGTAGAACACCGCCTCGGTGTCCGCGCTCGTGGTCTGCGGGCTGCGGATGATGGGCACGTAGTCCTTGTCCTCGATGTCCAGCAGGGCGCGCGCCGTCTTGTTGGGCAGGCCGCCCGGCAGCTTCTTGTTGACGAAGTGGATCACCTGCTCCTTGAGGGGAGCACGCCCCACCGAGGCCGGCGGACGCTGGGTCTGCTTCCTGGCCAGGCTGTGCAGCACGTCGGAGGCCAGGCGCTGGGCCTTGAAGCCCACGCCGACCATGGCCGAGCGCATGAACTTGATGGTGTCCGGATTTGTGGCGTTGAGCATGGCCATGGCCAGCTTGTTGCCGGGCCTGAAGCTCTTCTTGTCCATCTTGCGCAACAAATTGCGCATGTTCATGGTCACGTCGCCGAAGTCGATCTTCACCGGGCAGGGGTTGAAGCACTTGTGGCAGACCGTGCAGTGGTCCGACACGTCCTCGAACTCCTGCCAGTGGCGCAGCGACACGCCGCGGCGCGTCTGCTCCTCGTAGAGGAAGGCCTCGACCAGCAGCGAGGTCGCCAGGATCTTGTTGCGCGGGCTGTACAGCAGGTTGGCGCGCGGCACGTGGGTGGCGCACACGGGCTTGCACTTGCCGCAGCGCAGGCAGTCCTTGACCGAGTCGGCGATGGCGCCGATGTCGCTCTGCTGCATGATCAGCGACTCGTGCCCCATCAGGCCGAAGCTGGGCGTGTAGGCGTTGGTCAGGTCGGCGAACATCAGCGATTCGCGCGGCGAGCGGCCGTCATGGCTCTGGCCTACCACGGCCTGCAGCTTCTCGTTGCGGATCAGCTTGCCCTTGTTGAAGCGGCCTTCGGGGTCCACGCGCTGCTTGTAGGCGGCAAAGGGCGCCAGCTCGTCGTCGCTGAGGAACTCCAGCTTGGTGATGCCGATGCCGTGCTCGCCCGAGATCACGCCGTCCAGATGGCGGGCCAGCACCATGATGCGTGCCACGGCCTCATGGGCAGTCTGCAGCATCTCGTAGTCGTCGCTGTTGACCGGAATATTGGTGTGCACGTTGCCGTCGCCGGCGTGCATGTGCAGCGCCACCCAGACACGGCCCTTGAGCACGCGCTGGTGGATGGCGTTGACTTCGGCCAGCAGCGGCTGGAAGGCCGCGCCCGCGAAGATCTGGGCCATGGGCGCCTTCAGCTGGGTCTTCCAGCTGGCGCGCAGCGTGTGGTCCTGCAGCTGCGAGAAGAGGTTCTCGACATCGTCGAGCCAGCCCTGCCACAGCGTGCGCACGTCGGCCACCAGGGCCAGGGCCTGCTGCACGCGGTCCTCCAGCAGCTCGGCCGAGGGGATGTCGCCCGCATCGTCCTGCTTGCCCAGCGGCAGGTCGCCGTGCTGGAAGAAGTCCGTCAGCGCATCGCACAGCTTGAGCTTGTTGCGCAGCGACAGTTCGATGTTGATGCGCTCGATGCCGTCCGTGTACTCCCACATGCGGGGCAGCGGGATCACCACGTCTTCATTGATCTTGAAGGCGTTGGTGTGGCGCGAGATGGCGGCCGTGCGCTTGCGGTCCAGCCAGAATTTCTTGCGCGCCTCGGCGCTGACGGCCGTGAAGCCTTCGCCGTTGCGCGAGTTGGCAATGCGCACCACCTCGGCGGCCACGCGGGCCACATCGTCGGCGTTGTCGCCGGCAATGTCGCCCAGCAGCACCATCTTGGGCAGATGGCCGTTGCCCTTCTTGCTCTTGGTGGCGTAGCCCACGGCCTTCAGGTAGCGGTCGTCCAGGTGTTCCAGGCCGGCCAGCAGCACGCCCGAGCGCTTTTGCTCGGCGAACATGAAGTCCTTGATCTCGACAATGCTGGGCACGGCGTCCTTGGCGTTGCCGAAGAACTCCATGCAGACCGTGCGCGTGTGCTCGGGCATGCGGTGCACCACCCAGCGCGCGCTGGTGATCAGGCCGTCGCAGCCCTCCTTCTGGATGCCCGGCAGGCCCGACAGGAACTTGTCGGTCACGTCCTTGCCCAGGCCTTCCTTGCGGAATTTCTGGCCGGGAATGTCCAGCCGCTCGCTGCGGATGGGGGTCTTGCCGTCTGCCTCGAAGTACTGCAGCTCGAAGCTGGCCATCTCGGCGTCATGGATCTTGCCGAGGTTGTGGCCCACGCGCGTGACTTCCAGCCACTGTGCATCGGGCGTCACCATGCGCCAGGACACCAGGTTGTCCAGCGCCGTGCCCCAGAGCACGGCCTTCTTGCCGCCCGCATTCATGGCGACATTGCCGCCGATGCACGAGGCCTCGGCCGATGTGGGGTCCACGGCGAAGACGAAGCCCGCGCGCTCGGCCGCATCGGCCACGCGCTGCGTGACCACGCCGGCTTCGGTGAAGATGGTGGGCACCTCGTGGTCCACGCCGGGAATGCGGCGCATCTCCACCTCGGTCATGGCTTCAAGCTTTTCGGTATTGATCACCACGCTGCGCCAGGTCAGCGGGATCGCACCGCCCGTGTAGCCCGTGCCGCCGCCGCGCGGAATGATGGTCAGGCGCAGCTCGATGCAGGCACGCACCAGGGCGGCCATCTCGGCTTCGGTATCGGGGGTGAGCACGACGAAGGGGTACTCGACGCGCCAGTCGGTGGCGTCCGTCACATGGGCCACGCGCGACAGACCGTCGAACTTGATGTTGTCCTTGGCCGTGTGGCGGCCCAGGCTTTTCTGCACGCGGCGGCGCAGTTGCTCGGCCTCGACGAAGGTGGCGTTGAACTCATGCACGGCGCGGCGCGCCGCATCCACCAGCTGGCCCACCAGCGCATCGCGCACGGGGTCCTGCTGCGGAGCACGGCGCTTGTCGATCTCGCCCAGGCGGTGCTCCAGGGCCTCCACCAGCGACTTGCGGCGGTCGGGACTGTGCAGCAGGTCATCCTGCAGGTAGGGATTGCGCTGAACGACCCAGATGTCCCCCAGCACCTCATAGAGCATGCGGGCGGAGCGGCCCGTGCGCCGCTCCTGGCGCAGCTGGTTGAGCACATCCCACATGGACGTGCCCAGCAGGCGGATCACGATCTCGCGATCGGAAAACGAGGTGTAGTTGTAGGGAATCTCTCGCAGACGTGCAGGTTCGGCAGCCTGTGCCTGCAGGGCTGCCAACGCAATCGGTACATTCATGGGGTAGACCGTGTCTGGCGCTCTCGGGGCGCCGCTAAGCCAAGTGGGAGCGCAATTTTAAGCGAGCGCCCCGAGGATGCGCTTCCCACGGGGCTCTGGACGGCGCGCCGTCTTGGCCCGCGAAGCCAGCCCTCGCCAACGTGGCGGGATCTTACGGAGCCCGGTGAAGGTGCCTTATACAGAAAGAGCACAAACGAGCCAATACGAACAACCCGGCTTTTGAAACGAAATGGTATTGACCTAAAATAGCGCCGCTTCGCGTGTCATTTTTTGTCACACGACTGACATACGGGACCAGCGGCTCACCGGGTTTGGCCTGTAGTGCGGTACGAAGCATCCGAAAACAATGACACAGACATGTCATGCCCCTGCCTTACCGTGGCAGCGGTCTGAAACCGTCACCGAACTAGAGGAGTCCTCATGCAACTGAAGCAACTGGCCATGGCAGCCGCGATCGCGGCCACCACCATCTCGGCACAAGCCCAAACCGAAATCCAGTGGTGGCACTCGATGAGCGCAGCCCTGGGCGACTGGGTGAACGACTTGGCCAAGGAGTACAACGCCAGCCAGACCCAGTACAAGATCGTGCCGACATACAAGGGCCAGTATGACGAGTCGATGACGGCCGCCATCGCCGCGTTCCGCGCCGGCAACGCGCCTGACATCCTGCAGGTCTTCGAAGTGGGCACGGCCACCATGATGGCCTCCAAGGGCGCCGTGGTGCCCGTCACCAAGATCATGAACGACGGCGGCTTCAAGTTCGACCAGGGCGAGTACATCTCCGCCGTGGCCGGCTACTACACCGCCCCCAACGGCCAGATGATGAGCTACCCGCTCAACAGCTCGACCACCATCTTCTACTACAACAAGGACGCCTTCAAGAAGGCAGGCCTGGACGAGAACAAGCCGCCCAAGACCTGGCCCGAAGTGTTCGCCGCCGCCGAAAAGCTCAAGGCCTCGGGCCACCGCTGCGCACTGACCACGAGCTGGATGAGCTGGACCCAGCTGGAGAGCTTCTCGCTGTGGCACAACACCCTGTACGCGACCAAGAACAACGGCTTTGACGGCACCGATGCCAAGCTGGTGTTCAACTCGCCGCTGCACGTCAAGCACTTCGAGAACCTGGCCAAGGCCGCCAAGGATGGCAGCTTCGTCTACAAGGGCCGCGGCAACGTGCCTGACGCCGCCTTCGCTTCCGGCGAGTGCGCGATGATCACCGGCTCCTCCGGCCTGTATGCCCGCGTGGTCAAGGAAGGCAAGTTCGCCTTCGGCCAGTCGCAACTGCCCTACTACGCCGATGTAAAGGGCGCGCCCCAGAACACTGCCATCGGCGGTGCCTCCCTGTGGGTGATGGCCGGCAAGAGCGCCGAACGCTACAAGGGCGTGGCTGACTTCTTCAACTTCCTGAACAACACCAAGATCCAGTCCGCCAGCCACCAGCGCACCGGCTACCTGCCCGTGACCACCGCTGCGTACAAGCTGACCGAGGCTTCGGGCTTCTACGAAAAGCATCCCGGCACCGATACCGCCGTGACGCAGATGATCCGCAAGACCACCGACAAGTCGCGCGGCATCCGCCTGGGCAACTTCGTTCAGATCCGCACCATCATCGATGAGGAAACCGAACAGATCTGGACTGGCAAGAAGACTCCCCAGCAAGCCCTGGACACCGCTGTCACCCGTGGCAACGAGCAACTGGGCCGCTTCGCCCGGGCCAACAAGTAATCCTCCCATGTGATCTGCGGTGTGGCCGCTGCGCAGGCAGCCCGCACCGTGCATCACAGGCCCGCAACCGGCGGCCCCACGGCCATCCGGTTTGCGGGCTGTTTTGTTCTACCGAGTTCCGTCATGGAAAAACGCGTTCTTTTTCGATCCGCCTGGCTGCCGTGGTTGCTGATAGCACCACAGATGGTCATCGTGCTGGTCTTCTTTTTCTGGCCTGCAGGCCAGGCCATCGTGCAGTCGTTCCAGGCGCAGGATACGTTTGGCTTCTCCACCGAATGGGTGGGGTTTGCCAACTTCCAGCACCTGCTGGATGACCCTGCCTACCTGGCCTCGTTCAAGACCACGGCCATCTTTTCCGTGCTGGTGGCGGTGTTCGGCATTGCGCTGTCGCTGATGCTGGCCATCTTTGCGGACCGCGTGATCAAGGGCGCGCTTGCCTACAAGACCGCCTTGCTGCTGCCCTATGCCGTTGCGCCCGCCGTGGCGGGTGTGCTGTGGGTGTTCATGTTCTCGCCGTCCATCGGCGTCGTGGCCTATGCGCTGCGCATGATCGGCTATGACTGGAACCACCTGCTGAACTCCGGCAACGCCATGACGCTGATCGTCATCGCCGCGATCTGGAAGCAGATTTCCTACAACTTCCTGTTCTTCCTTGCGGGCCTGCAGTCCATCCCCAAGTCGCTGATCGAGGCCGCCGCCATAGACGGCGCGGGCCCCATGCGCCGCTTCTGGGACATCCAGTTCCCGCTGCTGTCCCCCACCACGTTCTTCCTGCTGGTGATGAACGTGGTCTATGCCTTCTTCGACACCTTCGGCATCGTGGACGCCACGACCCAGGGCGGTCCGGGACAGGACACCTCCATCCTGGTCTACAAGGTCTATCACGACGGCTTCAAGGCCATGGACATGAGCGGCTCGGCCGCGCAGTCGGTCGTGCTGATGGTGATCGTGGTTGCACTGACCGTGATCCAGTTCCGCTATGTTGAGAAGAAAGTGCAGTACTGATCATGGTTGAACGCAGTCCCCTTCTCTCCTTTTTCTCGCACCTGATCATGGTGCTGGGCGTGATCATCGTCGGCTTTCCGCTGTACCTGGCCTTCGTGGCCTCCACGCACACGCCGCAGGACATCATCCAGGTGCCCATGCCCCTGGTGCCCGGCAGCAACTTCTGGGAAACCTACAAGGCCGCGCTGTTCGGCGGCTCGGGCCCCGGCTCCAGCGCGCCCGTGGCACGCATGATGTGGATCAGCTTCGTCTCGGCCATGGTGATCACCGTGGGCAAGATCGCGATCTCGCTGCTGTCGGCCTTCGCGCTGGTGTACTTCCGCTTCCCGTTCAAGAAGATCTGCTTCTGGCTGATCTTCGTGACCCTGATGCTGCCCGTGGAAGTGCGCATCGGCCCGACCTACGAAGTCGTCTCCACGCTGGGCATGCTCAACAGCTACGCCGGCCTGACGATTCCGCTGATCGCCTCGGCCACGGCCACCTTCCTGTTCCGCCAGTTCTTCCTGACGGTGCCGGACGAGCTGGTGGAGGCCGCCCGCATCGACGGCGCAGGCCCCATGCGCTTCTTCAAGGATGTGCTGGTGCCGCTGTCCAAGACCTCGATCGCGGCGCTGTTCGTGATCCAGTTCATCTACGGCTGGAACCAGTACCTGTGGCCGCTGCTCGTGACCACCTCGGAAGACATGTACCCCGTGGTCATCGGCATCAAGCGCATGGTGGCCAGCGGCGATACCGGCAACGACTGGAACGTGGTGATGGCGACGGCCCTGCTGGCCATGCTGCCGCCCGCCGCCGTGGTGATCCTGATGCAGCGCTGGTTCGTCAAGGGCCTGGTGGACACCGAAAAGTAAACCGCCCGCCGCCGCCCCAACCCACCGTATAGAACCCCGCAGAGCAAGCGCCAGCGCCCTTCGCTCTGCGACTCAACCAGAATCTTCGTATGGCATCCATTTCCTTTCGCAACCTGATCAAGCGCTACGGCCAGGGCCCGTCGGCCAACCAGGTACTGCACGGCGTCAACGCCGAAATCAAGGACGGCGAGTTCGTCGTCATCGTCGGCCCTTCGGGCTGCGGCAAGTCCACCCTGCTGCGCATGGTGGCGGGCCTGGAGGAGATCTCCGACGGCCAGCTGCTGATCGGCGACAAGGTGGTCAACGACGTGGAACCGGCCAAGCGCGACATCGCCATGGTGTTCCAGAACTATGCGCTGTACCCGCATATGTCGAACTACGAGAACATGGCCTACGGCCTGAAGATCGCCAAGGTGCCGCCCGAGGAGATCAAGCGCCGCGTGGACAAGGCCGCCAAGATCCTGGAGCTGTCCCATCTGCTGGACCGCAAGCCGCGCCAGCTGTCGGGCGGCCAGCGCCAGCGCGTGGCCATGGGCCGCGCCATCGTGCGCCAGCCCAAGGTCTTCCTGTTCGACGAGCCGCTGTCCAACCTGGACGCCAAGCTGCGCGGCCAGACCCGCATCGAGATCCAGAAGCTGCACGCCGAGCTGGGCATCACCAGCCTGTTCGTGACCCACGACCAAGTCGAGGCCATGACCCTGGCCCAGCGCATGATCGTCATGAACGGCGGCGTGATGGAGCAGTTCGGCACGCCCGAAGAGGTCTACCACACGCCCGCCTCCACCTTCGTGGCCAGCTTCATCGGCTCGCCCCCGATGAACCTGCTCAAGAACGCGCCCGGCGGCACGGCCGGCCGCATCCTGGGCATCCGCCCCGAGCATCTGGTCGTCGTCAGCGAAGGCGGCTGGGAAATCAAGGTGGACACCGTTGAAATGCTGGGTGCCGAACGCCTGGTCTATGGTTCGCTCAATGGCGAGACGATGACGGTGCGCATCGACGAAGGCGCGCCCTTCCCCAAGTCCGGCGAGACCATGCGCGTGCGTCCTTCCGAAGAGCGTCGCCTGCACTGGTTCGACGCAGAATCCGGAAAGCGGATCTGATCCCCTGAAGGCCGGTTCTCCGACCTTTTCCAAGAGAGCCCCAGAGGCTCTCTTTTTCCATCCAAGCTCCCTTCTTTTGACGGACTCGCCATGACCGAGAACCTGAAATCCTGGCCCTACCCCCTGTGGGTGGCCCACCGCGGCGCAGGCAAGCTGGCGCCCGAGAACACCATGGCCGCCTTCCGCCTGGGCGCCGCGCATGGCTATCGCATGTTCGAGTGCGATGCCAAGCTGTCTGCCGACGGCGTGCTGTTCCTGATGCACGACGCCACGCTGGAGCGCACCACCAACGGCCACGGCGCTGGTGGCGACCTGTCCATGGGCGAGATCGCCCAGCTGGACGCCGGCAGCTGGCACTCGCGCGCCTTTGCGGGCGAGGCCCTGCCCACGCTGGAAGCCCTGGCGCGCTGGTGCCTGGCCAACCACTTCTTCCTGAACGTGGAGATCAAGCCCACGCCCGGCCAGGAAGAGGCCACGGGCCGCGCCACGGGCGAGCTGATGAACCGCATCTGGCCCAGGAATCGCATCCAGCCGCTGTTCACCTCGTTCAAGACCGATGCGCTCAAGGGCGCACGCGACACGGCACCGCACATTCCGCGCGGCCTGCTGGTGGACAAGCTGGCCGATGCCACGGGAGACGCCGACCTGCGCACCGCGCTGGACCTGGGCTGCGCGGCCATGGTGCTCAACCATGCGCTGTGGGACGCCGCGCTGGTCGCCAAGGTGCATGGCGCGGGCCTGCGCTGTAGCAGCTATACGGTCAACGACGAATGGGCCGCGCAGCGCCTGATCGACCTGGGCACGGACGGCGTCATCACCGACCGTGTCGATATGTTCAGTCCCGCATCGCGCTGAGGCGGCTGCCGGCTGGCGGGGCCGGACCTTTGGAAACAACCGTCGCGGCGGCCCGCCGCACAATGTGCGTCCATGACACCGCCCCGCCCGTGCCCTCTCCCGCTGCGCCCTACGTGGGCGCAGGCCTTGCGCCAATGCCTGGCCACCGGCCTGATGGTCCTGGCCATGCTGGTCCTCACTGCGCCCGCTCCGGCCCATGCGCAGGACCGCACGGCAGCGGAGGCCACGGCGGCGCCCGACGGCCGGCCCGCCCTGCCCAGCGTGGACGATCTGCGCAAGCAGCTGGACGCCATTCCCCGCAAGCTGGCCGAGGACGATGACGGCCGCAAGCTGCTGGACGAGGCTGCGGCCATAGGCACTGCGGCCGACCAGGTGGCGGCCCGCCGCACCGAGGAACTGGCCGACATCGATTCGCGCCTGGCCGGCCTGGGCCCCGCGCCCGAAAAAGGCGCCCCTGCCGATGCGCCCGATGTGGCCGAGCAGCGCGCCAGCCTGGCCAGGCAGCGCAGCGCCGTGGATTCCGAACTCAAACTCGCGCGGCTGGTGTCGGTCGATGCCGACCAGCGCGGCAACGAGCTGATACGCCAGCGCCGCGAACAATTCCAGGCCGCGCTGACGGCCCGCACCGACTCGCCGCTGGGCCGGCCCTTCTGGCGCAACCTGCGCGCTGCCGCGCCTTTGGACGCGGCGCGCCTGCAGGGCCTGGGGCGCGAGCTGCGCCAGGCCGTCGCCTCCACCATGGCGTCCGATCGCCGGGGCGGCTTCATCGCCAGCCTGGCCGCCGCCTTGCTGATCGCCCTGCTCGGCCCTTGGCTGGCCGAGCGTCTGCTGGTGCGCGCCGCGCCCGCGCGCCTACCCAGCGGCCGCCTGCGCCGCTCGTTGCGCGCGGCGGCCACCGTGCTGATCAACACGCTGCTGATCGGCCTGGCAGCGCAACTGGCCTGGAGCGTGCTCAAGGCCGGCGATGGCTTCAGCGAATCGCTGGACGCGCTGGCCAAGGCCAGTGTGCAGGTCACGCTGTTCGGCGCCTTCGTGGTGTCGCTGGGCCAGACCCTGCTGTCGCGCAGGCGCAGTTCCTGGCGCCTGCCCGGCGTGTCGGACGAGCTGGCCGAGCGGCTCAGCCCCTATCCCTGGTGGATTGCCGCCGGAGCCGCGCTCAACGGCCTGGTGACCGAGGTCAACGCCATCATCGGCGCCAGCCTGGCCGCCGAGGTCACGGTGCACGCCCTGTCGGCCCTAGTGATTTCGGCCGTGGTCATGCTGGCCCTGCGGCATCTGCGCGCGCCGGCGCCGGTCGCGCAGGAAGACGGCGCCCAGGCAGAGCCCGTGCCGCCCCGGCCCTTGTGGGTGGGCCTGCTCGTGGCCTGTGCGGCGGTGGCCAGCATTGCCACCATTGCGCTGGCCGTGACCGGCTATGTGGCGCTGGCCGGAACGCTGGCGCGCCAGATGGTGTGGACCGGCGTGGTGTTCGCCACCACCTACCTGCTGTTCCAGCTGGGCGACGATCTGTGCGAGGCCCTGCTGTCGTCCAAGGGCAGCTTCGGCACCCGGCTGAACCAGAGCCTGGGCATCGAGGGCCGGCTGCTGGACCAGGCCTCGGTGCTGGTCTCGGGCCTGCTTCGCGTGGCCCTGTTGTTCTACATGGTGATCGCCCTGCTGGCCCCGCTGGGCACGGGGCCGGACGAGGTATTTCGCCGCGGCAGCACGGTGAACCACAGCCTCAAGGTGGGCGACTTCACCATGGCGCCGCAGGCCCTGTTCACCGCATTCGCCGTGATCGTCACGGGCCTGATCGTGATCCGCGTGATCAAGCGCTGGCTGACGGATCGCTACTTCCCCAACACCTCGCTGGAGCCGGGCATGCGCAGCTCCATCACCACGCTGCTGGGCTATGTGGGCGGCATCTTCGTGGTGGCCGTAGCGCTGGCGGGGCTGGGCATCAGCGTGGAGCGCATTGCCTGGGTGGCCAGTGCGCTGTCGGTGGGGATTGGCTTTGGCCTGCAGGCTATCGTGCAGAACTTCATCTCGGGCCTGATCCTGCTGGCCGAGCGGCCCGTGAAAGTGGGCGACTGGGTTGTGCTGGGCGATACCGAGGGCGACGTGCGCCGCGTCAACGTGCGCGCCACCGAGATCCAGCTGGGCGACCGCTCCACCGTCATCGTGCCCAACTCGGAATTCATCACCAAGACCGTGCGCAACATGACGCTGGCCGGCGCGCCCGGGCGCGTGCTGCTGCGCCTGCCCGCACCGCTGGACACCGATGCCGAACGCATGCGCACCCTGATATTGGAGGCCTTTCGCACGCATGAAGGCATCCTGGACACGCCCGAGCCTCTGGTGCAGCTCGAAGGCATTGCCAACGGCACGCTGACCTTTCTGGCCATCGGCTACGTGGGCAACCCGCGCAATGCGGGCGGGGTGCGCAGCGATGTGCTGTTCAGCATCCTGGCCTCGCTCAAGGGCGCGGGCCTGTACCTGTCGCCACCGGCCACCACCTCGGTGGCGGCGCCGGTGGTGACAGGCATGCCGGGCTCGCCAGGCACGCCGCCCATGCCCGGCGACCCCGCCAGCCCGGCCTAGCCTCGCCCTGCCATTTCAGATCGCACATGCGCCGCAACCACGGCCATCAGCTCACGCAGATGGCCGCGCAGCGGCTCGAAGCCCGCGTTGGGCTCGCGCGTGTCCTCGTCCATGTAGACCGGCCGGCGGATCTCGATCTGCAGGCTGTGCCGGCCCAGGTGCGGCTGGCCTATGCGGCCGATCAGCTCCACGCCCTTGTAGGGCTCGTTGTAGGCCACGCTGTAGCCAAAGCCCGCCAGCGTCTCGCCCACCAGCTGGATGAACTCGGGCGCGCAGGTCGTGCCGTCGCGGTCGCCCAGCACGAAGTCGGCCAGCGGCGGCGCGTCGGTACGGCCCAGGCGCTTGTAGACATCGTTGGGCATGGAGTGCAGGTTCAGGTGCCAGACGCCGCCAAAGCGCTGCACGCTGTCATCGATGGCCTGCGCCAGCGCCGCATGGTAGGGACGCCAGTAGCGCGCGATGCGGTGCTCCACCTCGGCCACCGTGCGCGGGCGTTCATACAGCGGCGTGGCCACGCCGTCCCGGCTGATGCGCTGCCAGATCAGGCCCAGGCCCTGGCGGGTCTTGACGCTGGGCGCCAGGGGCACGGGCCACTGGCCGTCGATCTGGGCGGGGTCCAGGTCGGCCTCGCTGCGGTTGGGGTCGATGTAGGTGCGCGGAAAGGTGGCCTCGATCAGCGTTGCGCCATGCGCGGGCCACTGGTCCCAGAGCGCGGCCACATGCGTGTCCTCGCCACGGCGCAGCAGGGACATGGGCACGGCATGGCCGAAATCCTCGGGATAGGACGTGCCGCTGTGCGGCGAGTCGCAGACGATGGGCAGCACCTCGCCGGTGGCGGGATGCACCACGACCGGGGTGTCCGGCCGGGGGCGCAGAAAATCGGTCTGTGCCATGCGGTTCATCAGTCGAGCTTGATGTTGGCGCGCTTGGCCACGGCCGTGTAGCGCTCGATGGCGGCCTTGATCTGCTTGGCAAATTCCTCGGGCGTGTTGCCCATGGACTCGCCCGAGATGGATTTTTGCTTTTCCAGGTAGTCAGGCATGGCCATGGCCTTGTGCGCAGCCGCATTGAGCTTGTCGATGATGGGGCGCGGCGTGCCGGCAGGTGCGACCAGCCCGAACCAGCCGCCATCACCCATCTGCGGGAAGCCCAGCTCGGTGTAGGTGGGCACGTCGGGCAGCACGTCGGCGCGCTTGAAGGCCAGCACGGCCAGCGGGCGCAGCTTGCCGTCCTTGATGTGGGGCAGCGTGGAGGGCAGGTTGTCCGTCATGGCGTTGACCTGGCCACCCAGCGCGTCGGTGATGGCCTGGCCCGCGCCCTTGTAGGGGATGTGCAGCAGGTCGATACCAGCCAGGTTCATGAAATTCTCGATGTTGGCGTGGCCCAGGGAACCTGTGCCCGGCGAGGCAAAGCTGTACTTGCCCGGGTGGGCCTTGGCCAGGGCGATGAACTCCTTCATGGTCTTGGCGGGCACGCTGGCGTTGATCACGAACACGCTGGGCACGGACATCACATTGGTGATGGGCGCGAAGTCCTTGATCGGGTCGTAGGGCAGCTTGCGGAAGATGGCCGGGTTGGAGCCATGCGTGCTCACCGTGGCCATGCCGATGGTGTAGCCATCGGCCGCAGCACGCGCAATTTCGGAGGCGCCAATGGAGCCGCCCGCCCCGCCCCGGTTGTCCACCACCACGGACTTGCCCAGGATCACGCTCATCTTCTCGGCCAGCAGACGCGCCACCATGTCGGTGGAGCCGCCCGCGCCAAACGGCACGACCAGGCGGATCGGTCGGCTGGGATAGTCGGCAGCCGGGCCCTGGGCCCAGGCGACGGGAGCCAAAAGAGCAGCGGCGGCGCAGGCGGCCAGGCTGGACAACAGGGTGCGGCGCATTGCCATGGTGTGTTTCCTCTCGTGATGGATGAAAGAGCGGCCTGCGGCAGGGCAGGGCTTCGCGGAACAGGCGCCGATTCTGGACAGCCGCCGCACGCGCGAAAAGAGACAAGACGGCAAGCAACTATGACAAACCGTCATAATTGCGTCCGTCATGCGCATGCACTCTCCCTCGCTTTCCGAGCTGCACGCCTTTGCGGCGGCTGCGCGCCTGGGCAGCTACTCGCTGGCAGCCCAGGAGCTGTATGTCACCCAGGGCGGCATCAGCCGCGCCATCGCCCGGCTGGAAGAGCACCTGGGCTTTGCCCTCTTCGAGCGCCAGGGCCGGCGCAGCGTGCTGACCGAGGCTGGCCGGGAATACCTGCAAGCCGTGGAGCCCTCCGTACACGCCATCGAATCGGCCTCGGCCGCCGCACGCAGGCGCCACTTCGGCCCGCAACTGCGGTTGTCGGTCGTTCCCACGCTGTTCAGCCACTGGCTGATTCCACGCCTGCCACGATTCAACGCCCTGCATCCGGGCATCGTCCTTTCGTTCGCCCCCTACCGGCGCGATGACCCGCTGTCCGCCGCCGAGATCGACGGCTGGCTGCGCGTGGGCAGCGAACCCTGGCCCGCCCATGTGGTGGCCGACTATGTGGTGGGCCGCGATCTGGTGCCCATCTGCCATCCGCGCGAATTGCAGGGCCCGCAAGCCATTCGCAGCGCAGCGGATGTGCTTGCGCGCCCCTTGCTGTTTCACACCAACTATCCGGGCAACTGGGCGCGCTGGATGAGCCACCTCGGCCTGCCCGGGCCCTGCCCCGCGCCTGCGGCGGACTTCGAACTGGTGGCTCTGCTGGTCCAGGCCGTGGCCGCCGGCATGGGCGTGGCCCTGGTGCAGCGCTGCCTGGTGGAGGAAGACCTGGCCGCCGGCCGCGTGGCCCTTGCCTTGCCTGCACCCGTCCACATCGAACGCGGCTACTTTCTGTGCCGGCCGGCCGCGCGGGCGCCTTCCGAAGCGTTTGTGCAGTTCCGCGCATGGCTGCTGGAGCAGGCCGCGCCGGGTGCCTCCAGCCGCAGTCTCAGGCCCCTGATCGCCGGGAGAAACGCCCTCTTCCGTTGATCTGCATCAATCTTTGCTGTCAGCCATCAGCGCCAGCCGCGCGAAAGCACCCACTGGCAAAGCGCCATCACGAGCACCAGGGCGGTGTAGGTGGCCATCTTTGCATCGCGCCCGAACCACCACAAACCGGCCAGCAATACCAGCGCACCAACAACCAAATTGATAGCAACCTGCAACCACCAGGCAAGGGATTGCTGCGATTTTCCATAGATCAAAAGCGCGCACAACATCAGGGCCGGCGACAGGAAAAGTGCAGGCGCCAGGAAGTTCAGCCAATGATTCGTACTCGCAATCCATCCCATGTGCGGGCTCCGATTCCAGGGTGTTGTGATCAGGGATGCCTGAAACTGCGCGAAATTTTATAATCCCGGGTTATGGCAGTCTGGGCACTCGGCATCAACCACCACACGGCTCCGCTTGATATGCGGGGACGTTTCGCGTTCGCGCTTGACCAGATCGTGCCCACGCTGCAGGGTCTGCGCGAATCGCTGACCGGCCCGGGCCGCCAGCACAGCGCCGTCGAGACCGCCATTCTCTCCACCTGCAACCGTACCGAGATCTACTGCGCGGCCGAGATGCCGGCCATGGACCACACCCTGCACTGGCTGGCCAACAGCGGCGGTATTTCGTCCGAATTGCTGCGCTCGCACTCCTATCTGCTGGAAGACGGCCATGTGGCGCGCCATGCCTTCCGCGTGGCCAGCGGGCTCGACTCCATGGTGCTGGGCGAGGCCCAGATTTTGGGCCAGATGAAGAATGCCGTGCGCGCCGCAGAGAACGCAGGCGCCCTGGGCAGCACGCTGAACCAGCTGTTCCAGCGCAGCTTCGCGGTGGCCAAGGAAGTGCGCAGCTCCACCGAGATCGGCGCCCACAGCATCAGCATGGCCGCTGCCGCCGTGCGGCTGGCCGGCCAGCTGTTCGAAGACCTGTCCCAGATCCGCGTGCTGTTCGTGGGCGCGGGCGAGATGATCGAGCTGGTCTCCACCCACTTCGCGGCCCGCCACCCCAAGCAGATCATGATCGCCAACCGCACGCTGGAGCGCGGCGAGAAGCTGGCTGCCCAGTTCGGCGCCGGCACCATGCGGCTGGCCGACCTGCCCGACCATCTGCATGAATACGATGCCGTGATCAGCTGCACGGCGTCCAGCCTGCCCATCATCGGCCTGGGCGCCGTGGAAAGCGCGCTCAAGAAGCGCAAGCACCGCCCCATGTTCATGGTCGATCTGGCCGTGCCGCGCGATATCGAATCCGAGGTCAAGGACCTGCGCGACGTCTACCTCTACACCGTGGACGATCTGGCCACCGTGGTGCGCACGGGCCAGGCCCAGCGCCAGGCAGCGGTCGAGCAGGCCGAAGTCATCATCGACCATGGCGTGCAAAGCTTCATGCACTGGCTGGACCAGCGCCGCCCGCAGGCCGGCGTTGTGCCGCTGATCCGCCAGCTCAACACCCAGACCGATGAATGGCGTGCGCTGGAGATTGCGCGCGCCAAGAAGCTGCTGGCCAAGGGCGAAGACATCGACACCGTGCTGGAGGCCCTGTCGCGCGGCCTCACGCAGAAAATGCTGCACGGCACCCTGGCCGAGCTGCACAAGGGCGATGCCGACCAGCGCAGCCAGACCATGGACACGGTCTCGCGCCTGTTCCTGCGCTCGGCCCAAAGCGGCCCGCGCGGCACGGCCCCCGACAAGGCGCTCTAGCGGCGCTCGCCGCCCCTGCGCAGGGCTGCGTGCCAGCGGGCCTGTGGCGCCCCGGCCGCACTTGCGGCCCCTCCCCGCCCCTCCCGGTTTTTAAGGCCCATCCGCCCTTCCAGGCCCCCACGTTTCCCGCCGCAGTGCTGCCCGAGCAGCCCTTCGCACCACCGCCCACACCATGCAAGACTTTCTGCGCCAACAACTGGAGCGCTACGCCCAGCGCCTTGAAGAACTCAACTTCCTGCTCTCGCGCGAAGACATCATGGGCGACATGAAGCAGTACCGCGCCATCTCGCGCGAGCACGCGGACGTCACCGCCATTGCAGGCCGCTATGCGCGCCACCGCCAGCGCGAGGCCGATCTGGCCGCCGCGCGGGACATGCTCTCCGACCCCGACATGGCCGACATGGCGCAGGAGGAAATCGCCAGCGCCGAGGCCGAGCTGGTCCAGCTTGAGGACGAGCTGCAGCGCCTGCTGCTGCCCAAGGACCCCGATGACGCGCGCAACGCCTACCTCGAAATCCGCGCAGGCACGGGCGGCGACGAATCGGCCCTGTTCGCAGGCGACCTGGCCCGCATGTACACGCGCCACTGCGACGCCGTGGGCTGGAAGGTCGAGATCATGAGCGCCAATGAAAGCGAGCTGGGCGGCTACAAGGAAGTGGTGCTGCGCGTGGAAGGCACCGACGTCTACGGTCGCCTGCGCTTCGAATCCGGCGGCCACCGCGTGCAGCGCGTGCCGGCCACCGAGACCCAGGGCCGCATCCACACCAGCGCCTGCACCGTCGCCGTCATGCCAGAGCCGGACGAAACCCAGGCCATCACGCTCAACCCGGCCGACCTGCGCATCGACACCTTCCGCGCCAGCGGCGCCGGCGGCCAGCACATCAACAAGACCGACTCGGCCGTGCGTGTGGTCCACCTGCCCACGGGCATCGTCGCCGAGTGCCAGGACGGCCGCAGCCAGCACAGCAACAAGGCCAAGGCCCTGCAGGTGCTGCAGGCGCGCCTGCAGGAGAAGGAGCGCAGCGAGCGCGAAGCCAAGGAGGCCGCACTGCGCAAGGGCCTGATCGGCAGCGGCGACCGCAGCGACCGCATCCGCACCTACAACTTCCCGCAGGGCCGGCTCACCGACCACCGCATCAACCTCACCATCTACAAACTGCTGGCCGTGATGGAAGGCGACCTGGGCGATGTGCTCGACGCGCTGCAGGCCGCACGCGAGGCCGAACTGCTGGCCGAGCTGCAGGTCAACAACTGAGGCCCGGGCCATGGCCAATCCACCCATCGTCAAAGAAGCGCTGCAGCAGGCCCAGGCCCTGGGGCTTGCGCGCATCGACGCGCAAATGCTGCTGCTGCATGTGCTCGGGCGCCAGTCTGGCGGCCGCGCCTGGCTGCTGACCCATGACGAGGACATGCTGACCGGACCCCAGGCCGAGGCCTATGCCGCGCTGTGCGCACGCCGTCTTGGCGCGGAACCCGTTGCCTACCTGCTCGGCCACAAGGAGTTCTACGGGCTCGATCTGACCGTGGACGCGCGTGTGCTCGACCCACGCCCCGATACCGAGACCCTGGTGGACTGGGCGCTGGAGCTCATGCCAATTCAGTCCCAGGCAGCCCCCGCTTGCCGCGCGGTGGACCTGGGCACCGGCAGCGGCGCCATAGCCCTTGCCCTGCAAAGCCAGCGCCCCGGCGCCACGGTCTGGGCCGTGGATGCCAGCGCCGACGCACTGGCCGTGGCCAGCGCCAATGCCACGCGCCTGCAACTGGGCGTGCAGTTCGCACATGGCAGCTGGCTCCAGCCGCTGGCAGGGCAAGCACCGTTCGACCTCATCGTCAGCAACCCGCCCTATATCCGCGACGACGATCCGCACCTGCAGGCCTTGGCGCATGAGCCGCTGTCGGCACTGGCCAGCGGTGCCGATGGCCTGGCCGATATCCGCGCCATCATCGCTCAGGCGCCCGCGCTGCTGGCCCGCGGCGGCTGGCTGCTGATGGAGCATGGCTGGGACCAGGCCGATGCCGTGGCCGCCCTGCTGTGCCATGCCGGCTTTGGCGACGTGCAACATCGCCACGACCTGGGCGGCATTGCCCGCTGCACGGGCGGGCAATGGCAAGGGCAGGCCAGAGCTCTGACCTGAGCTCTGGCCTGAGCGCAGCAATCCCGCATGCTTTCAAAGTCCGCGCCGAGAGTGAAATAATCCCATCCATGCCGCCGCGCCTGCGGCGCCCACCACGACCCCGGAGCACCACACAGATGAGCGACACCCAGCAACGCATCGACCAACTGGTCAAGAGCAACAACATCCTGCTGTTCATGAAGGGCAGCGCCAGCTTTCCCATGTGCGGTTTCTCTGGCCGCGCCATCCAGATCCTCAAGGCCTGCGGCGTGGAAACCAAGGACATCTCCACCGTCAACGTGCTGGAAGACCAGGAAATCCGCCAGGGCATCAAGGACTACAGCAACTGGCCCACGATCCCCCAGCTCTACGTGCAGGGCGAGTTCATCGGCGGCTCGGACATCATGATGGAGATGTACGAGTCGGGCGAGCTGCAGCAGCTGCTGGCACCCAAGGCCTGAGCCTTCTCGCACCACGCGCCTTCGGCGCAGCATCGAGCCACCTTCGGGTGGCTTTTTTTCGCCTGTGCCGCGCTGCCGGCGGACTCCCCGGGCATGCCTCAGGGCCAGGGGCATGCGATGTGTGGTCGAATGGTCACATCTTTCACATCCGGAAAAGCGCGCCTGCGCCCGCTTCTCCGCCCTGCCTATGAGTCTGTCCCAAAGTCTGCTGTTGATCGTCGCGCTGATATTGACCAGTGCCTTCTTCTCCGTGGCCGAGATCTCGCTGGCCGCCTCGCGGCGCCTGCGACTGCGGCAGATGATGGAGGACGGCGAACCCCGCGCCGAACTGGTCATGAAGATGCAGGCCCAGCCGGGCGAATATTTCACGGTCACGCAGATTGGGCTCAATGCCGTCGCCATCCTGGGCGGCGTGGTGGGCGAAGGGGCATTGACCCCCTATCTGGCCGAGCTGCTGATGCTCTGGCTGCCCGACAGCCGTGCGCAGACCGTGGGCTTCCTGCTCTCGTTCGCCAGCGTCACCTCCCTGTTCATCCTGTTCGCCGACCTGCTGCCCAAGCGCCTGAGCATGGCCGAGCCCGAGGCCCTGGCCATCCGCGTGCTGCGTCCCATGCTCTGGTGCATGGCGGTGCTCAAGCCCCTGGTCTGGTGCTTCAACCATCTGGCCGACGCCGTTGCCAAGCTGTTCGGCCTGCCCACGGTGCGCGATGACCGCATCACCCACGAAGACATCCTGGCCATGACCGAAGCCGGCGCGCGCGCAGGCGTACTGGCCGCGAAGGAGCAGCAGGTGATTGCCAACCTGTTCGAGCTGGACTCGCGCACCATCGGTTCGGCCATGACGCAGCGCGACCGCATCGCCTACTTCCACCGCGACGACCCCGACGAACTGATCAGGGTCCGCATTGCCGAGGAGCCTTTTTCCACCTACCCCGTGTGCGACGGCGACATCGACCACATCGTCGGCTATGTCGATGCCAAGGACCTGTTCCAGCGGGCGCTGAACAACCAGTCCCTATCGCTCATGGACGATTCGCTGGTCCACAAGGTGCTGGTCGTGCCGGACCGCCTGACGCTGGCCGAGGTGCTGGAGCAGTTCCGCCAGGTGCATGAGGACTTTGCCGTCATCGTCAACGAGTACAGCCTGGTGGTCGGCGTGGTCACGCTCAATGACGTGATGAGCACGGTGATGGGCGGCCTCGTCAGCCCCGGCGACGAGGAACAGATCCTGCGCCGCGACGAGAACTCCTGGCTGATCGATGGCGTCACGCCGGTCGAGGATGTGATGCAGGCCCTGGAGCTCGACGAGTTGCCGCATTCCGAGGACTACGAAACCCTGGGGGGCTTCCTCATGGTCATGCTTAGGCGCATTCCCAGGCGCACGGACACCGTGCAATGGGGCGGCTACCGCTTCGAGGTCATGGACGTGGACAGCTACCGTATCGACCAGGTGCTGGTCACACGCATGTCCGGCAGCAGCCCGGCCGCCCCGCCCAACGCAGGCGACACGGCCGCGGCCGTAGCCAAGGTGTCCAGCATGTCGCCGGACACGTCGTCCTGAAAACGCAGCAAGGCAGGCCTGCAGGACTGCCGCCAGGCGCCAGTCTGCGCCCCCTCATGCCGAGCGCGAGGGCTCGATCTCCCAGCGGCGCTGCGCAGCAAACACCGCATTCGGATACTGGGGCTGGCCGCGGCTGCCGTTGTAGCGGCCCAGCGCCATGTAGGCATCGCCGTTTTCACGGTCCAGATAGTGGCGCAGGATGACGCAGCCAAAGCGCAGATTGGTCTGCATATGGAACAGCTTGCCGATGTCGCCATCGCCGATCAGCCGCATCCAGAACGGCATGATCTGCATATAGCCGCGCGCGCCCACGCTGGATATGGCGAACTTGCGGAACGCGCTCTCCACCTGCACCAGTCCCATCACCAGCGAGACTTCCAGGCCGGCGCGCTTGGCCTCGTACCAAACGGTCTGCAGGAACTCCAGCCGTGTTGCAAGTTCGGGCTTGCGCGAGCGCAGGCGCTCGCTGCTGGCCGTGAGCCAGCGCAGGTAGTCCATGCGGGCCTCGGTGGAGGCAAAGCGCAGCTCGGGCGGCGCCGATCCCGTGACGGCCGAACTCAGCGCGGTGCGCACCGAATCGGCCAGCGGCTCTTCCAGCTGCCCGCCAGCCCAGGCGGGCGCGGCCACCGCGCCCAGCAACGGCGCAGCACCCAGCGAAGCCGCCAGGCGCAGGCAATCGCGGCGCGCTATCACGGGGGCCTGGCTCACAGACCCAGCCTCTGCTTGAGATGGCCCAGCACATCGGCAGCGGCCATCTTGGTCGCTTCCGTGTCGCGGCGATGCTGGTACTCGACCTGGCCTTCCTTCAGGCCCCGGTCGGACAGCACCACGCGGTGCGGCACGCCAATCAGTTCCCAGTCGGCAAACATGGCGCCCGGGCGTTCGCCGCGGTCGTCCAGGATCACGTCCACGCCCAGTGCCAGCAGCTCGGCATGCAGCTTCTCGGCAGCTTCCTTCACGGGCTCGCTGCGGTCCATGCCGATGGGGCAGACCACCACGGTGAAGGGCGCAATCGCGTCGGGCCAGATGATGCCGCGCTCATCATGGTTTTGCTCGATGGCGGCAGCCGGCAGGCGTGTCACGCCAATGCCGTAGCAACCCATTTCAAACAGCGAGGGCTTGCCGTTCTCGGCCAGGAAGGTGGCGTTCATGGCCTGGGAGTACTTGGTGCCCAGGTAGAACACATGGCCGACTTCAATGCCGCGCTCAATGGCCAGCTCGCCTGCGCCATCGGGGGACTTGTCGCCGGCCACCACATTGCGCAGGTCGGCCACAACATCAGGCTCGGGCAGGTCACGGCCGAAGTTCACGCCGGTGATGTGGAAGTCGGCCTCGTTCGCGCCGCAGACCCAGTCGGCCATCACGGCGACCTCGCGGTCCACGACCAGCTTCACGGGCTGCTTCAGGCCGATGGGGCCCAGGTACCCGGGCTGGCAACCGAAGTGCTCCTCGATCTCGGCCACGGTGGCAAAGCGGAAGCCCACGTCCAGGCCAGGCACCTTGGCCACCTTGATCTCGTTCATCTCATGGTCGCCACGCAGCAGCAGCAACCAGACTTGGCTTCCCGCCACATCACCCTTGTCGTCGAGCTTGTCGGTGGCCAGCACCAGGGACTTCACCGTCTGCGACAGCGGCAGGCCCAGCTGGGCAGCCACGGATTCGCAGGTGCTGTTGCCCGGCGTTGCCACACGGGCCATGGCCTGGGCTGCAGCGGGACGGGGGCCTGCAGGCGCCAGGGCCTCGGCCTTCTCGATATTGGCGGCGTAGTCGCTGCTGGGGCAGTAGACGATGGCGTCTTCGCCCGTGGAGGCGATCACCTGGAATTCCTCGCTCAGATCACCGCCGATGGCGCCGCTGTCGGCACGCACGGCACGGTACTGCAGGCCGAAGCGATCGAAGATGCGCTTGTAGGCCGCGCGCATGGTCTGGTAGCTGATCTGGGCGGTGTCGCGGTCCTTGTCGAAGGAATAGGCGTCCTTCATGATGAACTCGCGGCCACGCATCAGGCCAAAGCGCGGGCGGCGCTCGTCGCGGAACTTGGTCTGGATCTGGTAGAAATTCTTGGGCAGCTGCTTGTAGCTCTTGAGCTCCTGGCGCGCAATGTCCGTCACCACCTCTTCGCTGGTGGGCTGGATCACGAAGTCGCGGCCATGGCGGTCCTTGATGCGCAGCAGCTCGGGGCCCATCTTCTCGAAGCGGCCGGTCTCCTCCCACATCTCGGCAGGCTGGACCACGGGCATGGTCACCTCCACGGCACCGGCACGGTTCATTTCCTCGCGCACGATGGCCTCGACCTTGCGGATCACGCGCAGTCCCATGGGCATGTAGTTATAGATGCCTGCGCCCAGCTTCTTGATCAGGCCGGCCCGCGTCATGAGCTTGTGGCTGACCACTTCGGCATCGGCCGGAGCTTCCTTGAGGGTGGAGATGAAAAATTGGGAGGCTTTCATGGATCAGGGGCTTCGCGGGAATCGGGGCAGCGTGCTTGCCGCTGGCAAGGCACCGTGCATAATGGACACAATTCAGAAAATTGGGGTTCGATTATGCTTGACCGGGACGGATTTCGCCCGAACGTCGGCATCATCCTGCTCAACCAAAAGAACCAGGTGTTCTGGGGCAAGCGCATCCGCACCCACAGCTGGCAGTTTCCACAGGGCGGCATTGACCGGGGGGAGACACCCGAACAGGCCATGTTCCGGGAACTGCATGAGGAAGTGGGGTTGATGCCCAACCACGTTCGCGTGGTCGCCCGCACCCGGGACTGGTTGCGCTACGAGGTGCCAGACCGGTACATCCGCCGCGATGCGCGCGGACACTACAAAGGCCAGAAGCAGATCTGGTATTTGCTGCAACTCATGGGTCACGACTGGGATTTGAACCTGCGTGCCACGGACCACCCCGAATTCGACGCCTGGCGCTGGAACGACTACTGGGTACCACTGGATGTGGTGGTGGAGTTCAAACGCGGCGTCTACGAGATGGCCCTGACCGAGCTGGCACGCTTTCTGCCACGGGGCGAGCAGCAGCGCAACCGCTATCTTCGCAGCGGCATGCGCCCCAGGGAAGCCCATGAAACAGGCCCCGAGACCTATGGCGCTCCAGGCTTGCATCCGGCGCGCTCAGGCAGCTTTCGCGTCAATCCCGGCATGGAGCTGCCGCCTGGTGCCTGCTTCGACCCTGATCCACAGTCAGGGCAGCAGCATATCTTGCACCCCGATCCAGGCAAGGCCTGAAGCCAAAGGCTCCATGCAAAAGCGCACCCGAGGGTGCGCTTTTTCTTTGCCCCGATTGCGCAGGCATCAGTGCCCGGCAATCACCATGTTGTCGCGGTGCACCATCTCCGGGCCTGCGGAATAGCCCAGCAGGCGCTCGATCTCCACCGAGCTCTTACGACAAAGCAGGCGCGCCTCGGCACTTGCATAGTTTGCCAGACCACGCGCCACCTCGATGCCCAGCGCATCGCGCACGGCGATCACATCGCCGCGGGCGAATTCGCCATCCACATTCACCATGCCGATGGGCAGCAGGCTCTTGCCTTCGTCGCGCAGCTTGGCCACGGCACCGGCATCCACGGACACGGAACCGCGCAGTTGCAGATGGTCGGCAATCCACTGCTTGCGCGCCTGGTTCTTGTGGGTCTGCGCCACGAGCAGCGTGCCAATGGACTCGCCCGCAGCCAGACGCACCAGCACGTCCTGTTCACGGCCCCAGGCGATGACGGTTGAGGCACCCGAGCCCGCCGCACGCTTGGCCGCAAGGATCTTGGTGATCATTCCGCCCTTGCCAATGGACGAGCCCGCGCCGCCCGCCATCTCCTCCAGTGCAGGATCGCCGGCATTTGCCACGTCGATGAAACGCGCATCGGGATTGCTGCGCGGATCGGCGCTGTAAAGGCCTCGCTGATCGGTCAGGATGACCAGGGCATCGGCTTCGATCAGGTTCGCCACCAAAGCACCCAGGGTGTCGTTGTCGCCGAACTTGATCTCATCGTTGACCACGGTGTCGTTCTCGTTGATCACCGGCACGATGCCCAGCTCCAGCAGCGTCAGCAAGGTGTTGCGCGCATTCAGATAGCGCTCGCGGTCCGCCAGGTCGGCATGTGTGAGCAGCACCTGGGCACTGCCCATGCCCTGCTCGCGCAGCTTGGACTCGTACATCTGTATCAGCCCCATCTGGCCCACGGCTGCAGCGGCCTGCAGCTCATGGATCTCCTTGGGCCGCGCGGCCCAGCCAAGGCGCTTCATGCCTTCAGCCACCGCGCCGCTGGAGACCATGATCACCTCGCGCCGCTGACCGCCATGGCTCTCATCCCCGCGCACCAGGGCCGCCAGCTGGCGGCTCCACTCCTGGATGGCGGCTTCATCAAGACCGCGACCTTCATTGGTCACCAGACTGGAGCCGACCTTGACCACGATGCGATGGGCATCACGCAACAAGTTGGAAGACATGGATGGATAGTGATTCTTGCAGCGCAGGCCCAGGCAGGCCGCGCCGCTGTTGTGATCAAGGCGATGGGAGCGGCAGGCGGCTCTTACTCGGAATCGCGGGGAGCAAAACGCGGATCGGTGAGATCCACGCCATCACCCTCGACTTCGACGAAGCGCGGATCGATTTCCTTGGGACCGGCCTCGATCTGCTGCTGCTCATGCACATGTTTGTAGATGGTGCGGATCAGCACTTCACAGCCTTCGCGCGTCAGGGCGGAAATCTCGAAGACCGGCCCCTTCCACTTGAAGCGCTTGACGAAGTCCTTGACGCGTGCGGCGCGCTCCTCGGCCGGCACCATGTCCAGCTTGTTGAGCACCAGCCAGCGCGGCTTGTTGTACAGCTCGGCGTCGTACTTCTGCAGTTCGCCCACGATGGCCTTGGCCTGGGCCACAGGATCCACGCTGTCATCGAACGGCGCCAGGTCCACCACATGCAGCAGCAATCGGGTGCGCTGCAGATGGCGCAGGAACTGGTGACCCAGGCCCGCACCTTCCGAGGCGCCTTCGATCAGGCCAGGGATGTCGGCCACCACAAAGCTCTGCTCGGCAGCGACACGCACCACGCCCAAATTGGGATGCAGCGTGGTGAATGGGTAGTCGGCAATCTTGGGGCGTGCATTGGAGACCGCGGCAATGAAGGTGGACTTGCCCGCATTGGGCATGCCCAGCAGACCCACGTCGGCCAGCACCTTGAGCTCCAGCTTGAGATTCTTGCGCTCGCCAGGCCAGCCCGGTGTCTTTTGCCGAGGCGCGCGGTTGATCGCGCTCTTGAAGCGCAGGTTGCCGTATCCGCCGTCGCCACCCTTGGCAATGGTGACCACCTCACCGGCCGTCAGCAGCTCGTAGAGCACCTCGCCGGTTTCGGCATCGCTGATGATGGTGCCAACCGGCATGCGCAGCGTGATGTCGCTGCCCGCCGCACCAAACATGTCCGAGCCCTTGCCGTGCTCACCGCGCGTGGCATCGTGCCGGCGCGAGAAGCGGTAGTCCACCAGGGTGTTGAGGTTGACATCGGCCACCGCGTAGACATGGCCGCCACGGCCACCGTCTCCACCATCGGGACCGCCAAATTCCTTGTATTTTTCGTGCCGGAATGACACGCAGCCATTGCCGCCGTCACCGGCGGAAATGTCGATATAAGCTTCGTCGACGAACTTCATGAGGCATCCAGTTTACAAAAAGCAGTGTGCACCAGACAGCCCCAGGCCACACCTCAGAGACGGAAAAGAGGGCGAAGGCACGATGCACAACCCTCCTGAAACGACAAAGCCCCGACAGGTCGGGGCTTCGAGCGTCGAAGTGACAGGGCTTAGGCAGCCGTCACATTGACCGTGTGCTTGGACAGTGCACCCTTGACAGCAAACGACACGTGGCCGTCCACCAGAGCGTACAGAGTGTGGTCCTTGCCCACGCCGACGTTGTCGCCGGGATGGAACTTTGTGCCACGTTGGCGCACGATGATCGAGCCGGCCGTGATCAGTTCACCACCGAAAGCCTTCACGCCGAGCATTTTGGGCTTGGAATCGCGCCCGTTTCGCGTAGAGCCGCCGCCTTTTTTCTGTGCCATGACTCAGCTCCTGAATTAAGCAGCGATCGCCACGATCTGCAGCTCTGTGAACTGCTGGCGATGGCCTTGGCGCTTCTGATAATGCTTACGACGGCGCATCTTGAAGATGTGCACTTTGTCGTGCTTGCCGTGAGCAACCACGGTTGCCTTGACAGACGCACCGGACACCAGAGGTGTGCCGACCTTGATTTCAGCGCCGTTGCCGACTGCCAGAACCTGATCGATCACAACTTCTTGGCCTACGTCCGCAGCAATCTGTTCTACCTTGATCTTTTCGCCGGCTGCAACGCGATACTGCTTGCCGCCGGTTTTTATGACTGCGTACATTTAAACCTCTTGAATTTGAGAGTTCCGCGAACGAATTTCCACGGAAGCCGAGGATTCTAGCACGCACTCACATTCTTTGCATGAAGCGCTCCCACCCCGCGCCCAAACAACCGCCAGGGCGGGCCGCAGGCGGGATCGCTCTTCCTATAATTGCCGATCCACTTGGCGGCCACAGTACCTTGACCACAGCTCTCTCCACCCCCAATCCGCTTGCCCTGATCACTGACGACATGCGCGAGGTGGATCATGTGATCGCCCAGCGCCTGACGACCACCGTCCCGCTGATTGCCCAGATCTCCCAGTACATCATCGCTGCCGGCGGCAAGCGCCTTCGCCCGGCCTTGCTGCTCATGGTCTGCAATGCGCTGGGCTACGAAGGCAGGGACAGGCATGTCCTGGCGGCGGTGGTCGAGCTGATTCATACCGCCACCCTGCTGCACGACGACGTGGTGGACGAGTCCACCCTGCGCCGTGGCCGCCCGACGGCCAACGAGACCTTCGGCAATCCGGCTAGCGTGCTGGTCGGGGACTTCTTGCACTCGCGCTCCTTCCAGATGATGGTGGAAGTGGGCAGCATGCGTGTGCTCAAGATCCTCTCGGACGCCACCAACGTGATCGCCGAGGGCGAGGTGCAGCAGCTCATCAACACGCACGACGCCTCGCTGGACGAAGCTGGCTACCTACACGTCATCCGCTCCAAGACCGCCCAGTTGTTCGAGGCCAGCGCGCAGCTGGGCGCCGTGCTGGCTGACGCCCCCCGTGAGATCGAACAGGCCTGCGCCATCTATGGCCAGGCCCTGGGCACCGCCTTCCAGATCATTGACGACGTGCTCGACTACACAGGCGACACCCAGGAAATGGGCAAGAACCTGGGCGACGACCTGCGCGAAGGCAAGTGCACCCTGCCGCTGATTGCCGCCATGCAGCGCGGCACTCCGGAGCAGGCTGCCATCGTGCGCAACGCCATCGAGCAGGGCTCAACCGAGCAGTTGTCTGCCGTGGTGGATATCGTGCGCAGCACAGGCGCGCTGGACGTGGCACGCGAGGCTGCACACGCCGAGGCACGCCGCGCCATCGACGCAATAAATGTGCTCCCGAGCAATTTGCATAGGGCAAGTTTGCTACAATTAGCCTCTCAGCTTTTGGAGCGACGCACCTGATTTCAGGCTGCATTGCTTTGTCTACAAAAGCAACGGGGTGTAGCTTAGCCTGGTAGAGCGCTACGTTCGGGACGTAGAGGCCGGAGGTTCGAATCCTCTCACCCCGACCATTTCTGGTCACTTCATTACCATGCCACCATTGAGCCAGGTTCAAGACCTGGGTGCGCAACAGTGCGTCTGGCCTTTCAAGCCTTCAGGGATGATAGGATAAATGTCCTTTCCTCTCAAACGTCTTGCTACATGGCTGTTGCTGACTCCTCGCTCAAGAATGCTTCCGCTGTTGCATCGCTTCCCGGCATCGGGCGAGCCCTGATATCAGCAGGCAAGGTATCGCAGCAGGCAGCGGAAGCCGCCGCCAGCAAGGCCGGCGCCAACCGCACCTCGTTCATTGCCGAGTTGAGCAACGCGGGCATCCTCTCGGCCCTGGAAGTGGCCGAGACGGTCTCCACCATGTTCAGCGCGCCGCTGCTCGATCTTGATGCCGTCAACGCCGCGCGCCTGCCGCATGAGTTGCTGGACGCCAAGATCATCAGCTCCTATCGCGTCCTCCCCTTGAGCAAGCGCGGCAACCGCATCACGGTGGCCACGGCCGACCCGACACAACAGGAAGCTGCAGAGCAGATCAAGTTCACCACCCAGCTAGGCGTGGATTGGATCATCGTCGAGGCCGACAAGCTGGAACGCCTGATAGCTCAGCAGAGCAAAAGCGCCAGCGAAACCATGGAGAGCTACAGCGGGGGCGGCGATTTCGAGTTCGGCGACCTCAAGCCCGACGAGGTTGCCGAGGAGAAGGACAACACGGCGGCAACGGACGTCGAGGACGCGCCCATCGTCAAGTTCCTGCACAAAATGCTGCTCGACGCCTTCAACATGCGCGCGTCGGACCTGCATTTCGAGCCCTACGAACATCAGTACCGCGTGCGCTTCCGGATTGACGGCGAGTTGCGTGAGATTGCATCCCCCCCCATTGCAATCAAGGAGAAGCTGGCCTCGCGCATCAAGGTGATCTCGCGCATGGACATCTCGGAAAAGCGGGTTCCGCAAGACGGGCGCATGAAGCTCAAGGTGGGTCCGGACCGCGTCATCGACTTTCGCGTGAGCACCCTGCCCACGCTCTTCGGCGAGAAGATCGTGATCCGTATCCTTGACCCGAGCTCGGCCAAGATGGGCATTGATGCCCTGGGCTACGAACCCGAGGAAAAGGCTCGCCTGATCGAAGCCATCGGGCGCCCCTACGGAATGATTCTGGTGACAGGCCCCACGGGCTCGGGCAAGACGGTGTCGCTGTACACCTGTCTGAACATGCTGAACAAGGCCGGGGTGAACATCGCGACGGCAGAAGACCCCTCGGAAATCAACTTGCCCGGCGTCAACCAGGTTAACGTGAACGAAAAGGCAGGCCTCACCTTTGCGACCGCGCTCAAGGCCTTTCTGCGCCAGGATCCCGACATCATCATGGTCGGTGAAATCCGCGACCTGGAAACCGCCGACATCTCGATCAAGGCCGCGCAGACCGGTCACTTGGTGCTGTCCACGCTGCACACCAACGACGCACCGACCACGTTGACGCGCATGCGCAACATGGGCATTGCCCCCTTCAACATCGCATCGAGCGTGATCCTGATCACCGCCCAGCGGCTGGCCAGGCGCCTGTGCCCCCAGTGCAAGGAGCCTGCGGATATCCCGCGGGAGGCGCTGCTGGAGGCGGGCTATGACGAGGCGGACATCGATGGCAGCTGGGTCACCTACAAGCCCGTGGGCTGCCAGGCATGCAACAACGGCTACAAGGGACGCGTCGGCATCTACCAGGTGATGCCGATCAGCGAAGAAATCCAGCGCATCATCCTGCAGGACGGCAGCGCACTGGAGATCGCGGCACAGGCCAAGCGTGAAGGCGTGCGGTCTCTGCGCGGATCCGGACTGCACAAGGCCAGACTAGGACTGACCTCGCTCGAAGAAGTGCTGGCAGTCACCAATGAGTAAATAGCGCGGACAGCGCAGACAACAAAAGAGGGAGCACGATGGCCACAGCCGCGTCCAAGGGAATCAAGGACTTTGTCTTCGAGTGGGAAGGCAAGGATCGCAACGGCAAGATCATTCGAGGCGAAACCCGGGCCGGAGGCATCAACCAGGTCCAGGCCATGCTGCGCCGCCAGGGCGTGCTTCCCAGCAAGATCAAGAAGCGCCGTACGCGCGGCGGCAAGAGGATCAAACCCAAGGACATCGCGCTGTTCACGCGCCAGATGGCCACGATGATGAAGGCCGGCGTCCCGCTGCTGCAGGCCTTCGACATCGTCGGGCGCGGCAACACCAACCCCAGTGTCACGCGCCTGCTGGCCGATATCCGCTCCGACGTGGAGACGGGCACCTCGCTGAATGCAGCCTATCGCAAGCACCCCATGTACTTCGACAGCCTCTACTGCAATCTGGTGGAGGCCGGGGAAGCGGCCGGTATCCTGGAGGCCCTGCTCGATCGGCTGGCCACCTATATGGAAAAAACCGAGGCCATCAAGTCCAAGATCAAGTCCGCCTTGATGTATCCAATCTCGGTGGTCGTCGTGGCCTTCATCGTCGTGACCATCATCATGATCTTCGTGATTCCCGCCTTCAAGGAAGTGTTCACCTCCTTCGGCGCGGATCTGCCGGCACCGACGCTGTTCGTGATGGGTATCAGCGACATCTTTGTCCAATGGTGGTGGGTGATCTTCGGCGTGATCGGAGGCGGCTTCTACTTCTTCATGCAGGCCTGGAAGCGCAACGAGCGCATGCAGCAATTCATGGACCGCACGCTGCTGAAGGTGCCGGTCTTTGGCGTGCTGATCGAGAAATCCTGCGTTGCACGCTGGACGCGCACGCTGTCGACCATGTTTGCGGCAGGCGTTCCGCTGGTCGAGGCACTGGATTCCGTCGGCGGCGCCTCCGGGAATGCCGTCTACGCCAATGCCACCGAGAAGATCCAGCAGGAAGTCTCCACCGGCACCAGCCTCACGGTGGCCATGACCAATGCCAACGTCTTTCCCTCCATGGTGCTGCAGATGTGCGCCATCGGCGAGGAATCCGGCTCCATCGACCACATGCTTGGCAAGGCGGCCGATTTCTACGAAGAGGAAGTCGATGACATGGTGGCAGGCCTGTCCAGCCTGATGGAACCCATCATCATCGTTTTCCTGGGCACCCTCATCGGCGGCATCGTGGTTTCCATGTACCTGCCCATCTTCAAGCTGGGCCAGGTGGTTTGATGCCCTTGGATCCCTGGATGCAGGCCGCGTTGGGCGGCCTGCTTGGCCTGCTGGTGGGCAGCTTTCTCAACGTGGTGGTGCACAGGCTGCCACGCATGATGGAACAGCAATGGAACGCGGAATGCGCCCAATGGGCACAGGAGCAATCCGGCGCCGCCC
Source organism: Delftia sp. JD2 (assembly GCF_001682645.1). NCBI lineage: Bacteria > Pseudomonadati > Pseudomonadota > Betaproteobacteria > Burkholderiales > Comamonadaceae > Delftia > Delftia sp. JD2. The sequence goes on along the minus strand of NZ_LFJT01000009.1, from coordinate 20,142 downwards.
CCCCCTCTGCTGCGCCTGCCCCTGCCGAGCCTCCCCTGAGCCTGAGCCGCCCCCGTTCGCGCTGCCCGCATTGCGGCCATGCCATCCACTGGTACGAGAACATTCCCGTGCTCAGCTATCTGGCGCTGCGGGGCCGGTGCTCCGAATGCAAGGCATCGATCAGCATCCGCTACCCGCTGGTGGAACTGGCCTGCGCTGCGCTATTCGCCTACTGCACGATGCAATGGGGCATCACGCCCACGGGCGCCATCTGGTGCCTGTTCAGCGCCGCCTTGCTGAGCCTGGCATTGATCGACTGGGATACCACACTGCTCCCCGATGACATCACCCTGCCCTTGCTGTGGGCCGGGCTGCTTTCATCGGCACTGCACTGGACCGCCGTGCCTCTGGCCGACGCGGTCTGGGGTGCCGCAGCGGGCTATCTTTCGCTGTGGCTGGTCTACTGGGCCTTCAAGCTGGTCACCGGCAAGGAAGGCATGGGCTACGGCGACTTCAAGCTGTTTGCCGCGCTGGGGGCCTGGTTCGGCTGGCAGGCTCTTGTGCCCATCATCCTGATCTCGTCCGTGATTGGCGCCATCGTGGGCATTGCGCTGAAGATCAACAGCCGCCTGCGCGAAGGTGGCTATGTTCCCTTCGGCCCCTTTCTTGCGGGAGCCGGCTTTGCCGCCATGGTGTTCGGACCCCAGCAGATGCTGCAATCCCTGTTGGCGGCCATCGGTCTTTGATCCGACACTGCGGCATGGAATCCAGCAACGCTCCGCCACCACGTCCGCACCCGCGCCCTTTCCGGCTGGGCCTGACCGGCGGCATCGGCAGCGGCAAGAGCACCGTGGCCGCACAGCTTGCCTTGCGCGGAGCAAGCATCATCGATGCAGACCAGATCTCGCGCAGCCTCACCGCCCCGGCAGGCGCCGCATTGCCCGAGATTGCGCGCATCTTCGGACCTGAACTGATCGATGCGAACGGTGCTCTGGACCGTGCGCGCATGCGCGAACTGGTCTTCCAGCAGCCTGCCGCACGCCAGCAGCTGGAAGCCATCATCCACCCCCTGGTGGCTCGGCAAACGGCCCTTGAAGTCCAGCAGGCCACCGATGCCGGATGCGCGCTCATCGTGCATGACATCCCGCTGCTTGTGGAGTCCGGCCGCTGGCCTGCCCTGCTCGATGCCGTGCTGGTCGTGGACTGCCGGACGGAAACACAGATCGCACGCGTCATGGCCCGCAACGGATTGCCCCGCGATGCCGTGCAAGCCATCATCGCCGCCCAGGCCACCCGCGCGGCACGGCTGGCGGCAGCCGACTGGGTGATCTACAACGACGAAGCCATGACGATAGAGGCTTTGCACGCATGCACCGATCGAATCTCGGCATGGTTCGGGCTATGATGCACGCCATGGCTTGGCCTGTGCGTGTAATTCAGCATGTGCACGACGTAGACAGCTGATTCCTGAGCACCCCGAGGAGCCCAGCAAGCGTGATCCTGTACGAATATCCTTTCAATGAGCGCCTGAGGACCTACCTCAGGCTGGAGCAGCTGTATCGCCGCCTGGGCGAGTTGCTGTCGCGCGCTCATTCCATCGATCACCATTTCGCGCTGGTCACCATCTTCGAGATCATGGACGTGGCAGCACGCACCGACCTGAAGACGGACGTGCTCAAAGACCTCGAACGCCACAAGAGCCTGCTCGACAGCCTGCGCGGCAACCCCGATATCGCCGAGCACATGCTCGACCAGGTGTCCCGCCATGTGGAGCAGTGCTTTGCCCAGCTCAATGCCCAGAACGGAAAGGCCGGCCAGTCCCTGACCGACAACGAATGGCTGATGGCCGTGCGCAGCCGCATCGGCATCCCTGGCGGCACCTGCGGTTTCGATTTGCCGGCCTATCACGCCTGGCAGTTCCATGACCCCCAGGTGCGCCTGCGTGATCTGGAGGACTGGGCCAGCACACTGACCCCGCTGGGTCAGTCGCTGCAGCTGCTGCTCAAGATGCTGCGCGAAACCGGCGTGCCGCAATGGGTGGCCGCAGAAAAGGGCGTGTTCCAGCAGGCCATGCCGCCCGGTCGCAGCTTTCAGCTGCTGCGCCTTCGCATAGACCCGGCATTGAATCTTGTTCCGGAAATCAGCGGCAACCGCCTGCTGGTTTCAGTGCGCCTGCTTCGCCCCGAGAGCGGCGCCAAACCCCAGCCTTGCAGCGAAGATGCCTCGTTCGAGGTCACGCTTTGCAGCTGATGAAAAAGACTGCCGGCATGTCCACGAAAGCCACGCCCTCTGTCGATGCATCATCCGCATCCGCTGGGCCCACGGTGCGCTGCCCGACCTGCAGCGGCCCCAGCCTGTTCGCGCCGGCCAACCGCTTTCGGCCCTTTTGCAGCGAGCGCTGCTACCAGATCGACCTGGGCGCCTGGGCCAACGAGGAATTCCGCGTGCCTGCGCCCATGCCTCCCGAGGATTCGCCCTTCGGCGATCCTCGTACTGAACCCTGATCAGGCCTGATCAGACTTTCGGTTGGCCTGCCTCGTAGAAGCCGGCATCAAAAGGCAGCCCGCGTTCCTCGCTGAGCCATTGCAGCACCGGATAGGCGCCAGGCAGCACCGGCTGCACCTGCAGCGGAAGTTGCTGCCAGGCCATCTGCTGGCCTTCTCGCATCTCGAACTCCCCGCTCCAACGCGTGATCTTGCACCAGTGCAGGCGCACCAGGGCATGCGGATAGTCATGCTCGGTCACCTTCCAGACGGGGGCTGCTGCGATCTCGACGCCCAGCTCTTCCTGAAGCTCGCGACGCAATGCCTGCTCCACGGTCTCGCCGGATTCGATCTTCCCACCAGGGAACTCCCAATAGCCGGCATAGGGCTTGCCCGGCGGCCGGCTGGTGATCAGCAGCGCGCCATCGGACTCGCGCAGGAGCACGCCAACGGCGACTTCGGTGTGCTTGCGCTGGGCCGGCGCTTGAGACGGCGGTTGAGACTGGGCAGCATCGGCGCCGGTGTTCAGGGAGATTTCTTTTTCAGTCACTTGATCTTTCGCAAAAAACCGCCCGACCCCAAGGCCGGGCAGCAGGCTTGTCAGAGCTCGGCCTCTTCGGCCAGCCCTTGGACATCGGCGATGCCGGTCTGGCGCTGGTTCGGGCGCTCGGCGCGGCCCGCATAGTCACGGGCGAACTGATGGGCCACGCGGCCGCTGCGCGAGCCTCGTTCCAGCGCCCAGACCAAGGCCTCAGGACGCGCGGCCTCGATCGTGGCCTGGTCCAGCCCCAGGGCCTCCAGCCATTGCGCCACCACGCGCAGGTACTCGTCCTGGCTGAAGGGATAGAAGCTCACCCACAGGCCGAAGCGCTCGGACAGGGAGATCTTTTCCTCAATCACCTCGCCGGGATGAAGCTCCCCATCCTCGCCGCGCTGGTAGGTCAGATTCTCGGACTGGTACTCCGGCAGCAGATGGCGGCGATTGCTGGTCGCATAGACCAGCACGTTCGGGCTGGCGGCACTGACCGATCCATCCAGAATGGACTTCAGGGCCTTGTAGCCAGGCTCGCCTTCCTCAAAGCTCAGATCGTCGCAATAGATGATGAACTTCTCGGGCCGGCCGGCCACCACATCGACGATGTCGGGCAGGTCGGTCAGATCGGCCTTGTCCACCTCGATCAGGCGCAGCCCCTGCGAAGCAAAGGCATGCAGGCAGGCACGGATCAGCGAGGATTTGCCCGTGCCGCGCGCGCCGGTGAGCAGCACGTTGTTGGCCGTGCGGCCGGTCACGAACTGCTCGGTGTTGCGCGCGATCTTGTCCTTTTGCACATCGATGTTCTGCAGGTCGGACAGTTGCATGGCGCCGACGTGGCGCACGGGCTCCAGCAAACCGCAGCCGTTGGCGCGCTTGCGATAGCGCCAGGCGATCGCGGTATTCCAGTCTGCGGGGGATTGCAGCGGCTGGGGCAGGATGGCCTCGATGCGCTGCATCAGCTGCTCGGCGCGCTGCACCAATTGCAGCAAAGGGGCAGCAACAGCTTGTGTGGGCAAAGTCATGGATGTCTCTCGAATACGGATCTCACGGCCACCGACGCTGGATATGCCCGGGTATCGAGATGGATCTCATGCCAACGCCAGAGCTTTTGCGCGCCGGCCGCCATTGAAAGCTGGCAGCAGCCAGGCACAAAGCCTGCGGCTGCCGGCGGCACGGTGGGTGGAGAGTCAGGAGCGGTAGTCGGCGTTGATGCTCACGTAGTCGTGGCTCAGATCGCAGGTCCACACGGTCTGCTCGGCCTCCCCTCGGCCCAGTAGCACGCGCACGATGATCTCCTGCTGCTTCATCACGCGCTGGCCGTCTTCCTCCTGATAGGCAGGATTGCGGCCGCCATTGACTGCGACATGCACATCGTTCAGGTACAGGTCGATCTTGGTCTGGTCCAGATCGTCGATGCTAGCATAGCCCACCGCCGCGAGGATGCGGCCCAGATTCGGGTCGCTGGCAAAGAACGCCGTCTTGACCAGGGGCGAATGCGCGATGGAGTAGGCCACCAGGCGGCATTCGGCCTCGGTCTTGCCACCCTCCACCTTGATGGTGATGAACTTGGTGGCACCTTCGCCATCGCGCACGATGGCCTGGGCCAGCAAACGCGACACATCCAGCAATGCAGCCTTCAGGGCCTGGCCTTCGGCGCTGGTCAGCGAAGTGATCTGCGCATTGCCGGCCTTGTGCGTGGCCACCAGCACAAAGGAATCGTTGGTCGATGTGTCGCCGTCGATGGTCACGCGGTTGAACGAGCCGTCGGCCAACTCCTTGACCAGGGGCTGCAGCAGCTCGGGAGCGATGGCCGCATCGGTGGCCAGAAAGCCGAGCATGGTCGCCATGTTGGGGCGGATCATGCCCGCGCCCTTGCTGATGCCGGTGATGCTCACACGCTTGCCGCCAATGTCCACGGCCCGGCTGAAGGCCTTGGGCAGGGTGTCGGTGGTCATGATGCCCTCGGCAGCCGTGCCCCAGTTGTCGGCCTTGGCTGCGGCAATGGCGGCCGGCAGGCCGGCTGCAATGCGGTCCACAGGCAGCTCTTCCATGATCACGCCAGTGGAGAACGGCAGGATCTGCTCGGGCTTGAGCTGCAGCAGCGCTGCCAGATCTGCGCAGGTACGGCGCGCACGTGCCAGGCCGTCGGCGCCAGTGCCTGCATTGGCATTGCCTGTGTTGATGACCATGGCACGGATGGCGCCCGCTGTCTGAACCAGATGCTCGCGGCTGACCTGCACAGGCGCTGCGCAGAAACGGTTCTGTGTGAACACGCCAGCCACCGAAGCGCCCTCGTCGAGCAGGAACACGGACAGGTCCTTGCGGTTGGCCTTGCGCACACCGGCTTCGGTGACGCCGATGCGAACGCCGTCGATCGCCAACAGGTCGGCGTGCACGGGAGCGGAGAGATTCACAGGCATTGAGGGGCTTCCTACAGTGAAAGAAAAACGCGCTCCATTATCGGAACAAACCGGAGCGGCACGTATTTCATCGACCTTAAAAAAGAAAACGGCACGGAGTGCATCCGTGCCGTTTTCCGTGTCTTGCGGTGTCTTACGACGCCCGCCGCATCACGACAGCTTGCCGTGGCACTGCTTGTACTTCTTGCCGCTGCCGCAGGGGCAGGGATCATTGCGGCCCACGCGAGCGCCTTCGGGCAGCTCCAGCGGCTCGTCTTCGACGGAGCCACCGATGTCGCCATCCGACGGAGCGCCATAGGTCATGTGCTCCAGGCTGTGGGCGCTGCGCTGCTCCAGGGCCTCGGTGGCCTGCTCCACCTGTTCGCGCGACTGCACCTGCACGGTCATCAACACGCGCGTGACTTCGGTCTTGACCTGGTCGATGAGCTGGCGGAACAGCTCGAAGGCCTCGCGCTTGTATTCCTGCTTGGGCTGCTTTTGCGCATAGCCGCGCAGGTGGATGCCCTGGCGCAGATAGTCGAGTGCAGACAGGTGGTCACGCCAGTTGGTGTCGAAGCTTTGCAGCAGAACGGCGCGCTGGAATTGCGTAAAGTTCTCGCGGCCGATCAGCTCGACCTTGGCATCGAACACTTCGCGGGCGGCCTGCAGCACCTTTTCGAGGATTTCCTCGTCGGTGATGGCGTGCGCGGACTGCACCTGCGACTGCAGCGGCAGCTGGATACGCCATTCGCTTTCCAGCGCCTTTTCCAGACCGGCCAAGTCCCACTGCTCTTCCATGGACTCGGCAGGAACGTACTGACGCACCAGATCGGACACCACGTCGTCGCGCATCACCGTGATCATCTCGTACAGGTCCGAGGCGTCGAGGATCTCGTTGCGCTGCTGGTAGATCACCTTGCGCTGGTCGTTGGACACGTCGTCGTATTCGAGCAGCTGCTTGCGGATGTCGAAGTTGCGGGCCTCGACCTTGCGCTGCGCACCTTCGATGGAGCGGGTCACGATGCCGGCTTCGATGGCTTCGCCATCGGGCATCTTCAGGCGGTCCATGATGGCGCGCACACGGTCGCCCGCGAAGATGCGCATCAGCGCATCGTCCAGGCTCAGGTAAAAGCGCGAGGAGCCGGGATCGCCCTGGCGGCCCGAACGGCCACGCAGCTGGTTGTCGATACGGCGCGATTCATGGCGCTCGGTGGCGATGATGCGCAGGCCACCCAGGGCCGAGACCTTGTCGTGCTCGATCTTCCAGTCGGCGCGCATTTGTTCGATGCGCTGCTGGCGTTCGGCTTCGGACAGGGACTCATCGGCCTCGACAGCAGCCACCTGCTTTTCGATGTTGCCGCCCAGCACGATGTCGGTGCCGCGGCCGGCCATGTTGGTGGCGATGGTGATCATGCCGGGACGACCGGCCTGGGCCACGATGTCGGCCTCGCGCTCGTGCTGCTTGGCGTTGAGCACCTGGTGGGGCAGGTTTTCCTTGTTGAGCAGCTCGTCGATGATTTCGGAGTTCTCAATCGAAGTCGTGCCCACCAGCACGGGCTGGCCGCGCTCATGGCATTCACGGATATCGCGGATCGCCGCCTCGTACTTCTCACGCGTGGTCTTGTAGACACGGTCAAGCTGGTCGTCGCGCTTGCTGGGACGGTTGGGTGGAATCACCATGGTCTCGAGACCATAGATTTCCTGGAATTCGTAGGCCTCGGTATCGGCCGTGCCTGTCATGCCAGCCAGCTTGCCGTAGAGACGGAAGTAGTTCTGGAAGGTGATCGAGGCCATGGTCTGGTTCTCGGCCTGGATGGTCACGCCTTCCTTGGCCTCGACCGCCTGGTGCAGGCCGTCGCTCCAGCGCCGGCCTGCCATCAGGCGGCCCGTGAACTCGTCAACGATGACGATCTCGCCGTTCTGCACCACATAGTGCTGGTCACGGTGGTAGAGGTTGTTGGCACGCAGCGCCGCGTAGAGATGGTGGACCAGGGTGATGTTGGCCGGGTCGTACAGCGAGGCGCCCTCGGCAATCATGCCGGCGTGGCCCAGCAGGCGCTCTGCAGCCTCGTAGCCCTGGTCGGTCAGGAACACCTGGTGGCTCTTCTCGTCCACGGTGAAGTCGCCGGGCTTGGTCACGCCTTCGCCGGTGCGCGGGTCGGCCTCGCCTTCCTGGCGCACCAGGTTGGGAACGATCTTGTTCATGGCCACGTACATGGCCGTGTGGTCTTCGGCCTGGCCGCTGATGATCAGCGGCGTGCGGGCCTCATCGATCAGGATGGAGTCCACCTCGTCGACGATGGCGTAGTTGAGCACGCGCTGAACGCGATCGCCCGACTCGTAGACCATGTTGTCGCGCAGGTAGTCGAAGCCGTATTCGTTGTTCGTGCCGTAGGTGATGTCGCTGTTGTAGGCGGCCTGCTTTTCCTCGCGCGGCATGTTGGGCAGGTTGATGCCCACCGACAGTCCGAGGAAGTTGTACAGCTTGGCCATCCAGGTCGCATCGCGATTGGCCAGATAGTCGTTCACGGTCACCACGTGCACGCCATTGCCCGACAGTGCGTTCAGGTAGACCGGCAGCGTGGCGGTCAGCGTCTTGCCTTCGCCGGTGCGCATTTCGGCGATCTTGCCGTAGTGCAGCGCCATGCCGCCCAGCAGCTGAACGTCGAAGTGGCGCATCTTCATGACGCGCTTGGAGCCCTCGCGCACCACGGCGAAGGCTTCGGGCAGCAGGTCGTCCAGCGACTCGCCCTTGGCCACACGTTCCTTGAACTCCTGCGTCTTTGCACGCAGAGCCTCGTCGCTGAGCTTCTCGTAGTCGGGCTCCATCGCATTGATGCGAACAACCGTCTTGCGGTATTGCTTGAGAAGCCGATCGTTTCGGCTGCCGAATAGTTTGGTGAGGAAGTTGGTGGCCATGCGAAAAAGACACACCGCCGCCCGCTGAAGCGGACTGCGGTGTGCCTGGAATCCCTAGATTGTTGGATTTCAGATGGGGCCGCTCCACCTGCCTGCAAGTGCTCTTCTGAAGAACACATGCGACCGGGCCGAAGCGAGAACCGAACAATTGATTCTAACTGCCTCTGTCCAACCCTCTCTCAGGCAGGCCGACGCATGCAGCCGCACAGCCCCGAACCCGAATCCCCGGACCCGCGCCACACCGCAGATGCTGCTATAACGACCCTCCGGGCCGGCGCATGCCAACGCTGCCAGTCCAGCCCTTCAAGCCCATGACCTTCACACGCCGCCACCACGCCGTCACCGCCCTGCACGCCGTCGAGAACTCGCCCACGCTGGCGCGGCTCGCACAGCTCACCCGGGACTCCAGCAACCGCCTGACGGCCATCCTGCCCCTGGTGCCGCCGCTGCTGCGCGCCAGCCTTCAGGCGGGCCCCATCGAGGGCAGCACCTGGTGCCTGCTGGTGCGAAACAATGCGGCCGCCGCCAAGATCCGCCAGTTGCTGCCCGCCATGGCCGCCCACCTGCGCACCAAGGGGTGGGATGTGACCGAGATCCGGCTCAAAGTGCAGGCCTGATCGGCAGCTGAAACAAACGCGGCCGGAAATGAAGAAAGCAATGAAAAAAGGCCTCCGAAGGAGACCTTTTGGTGCCGGTTGTCGGATTCGAACTGACGACCTACCGCTTACAAGGCGGGTGCTCTACCAACTGAGCTAAACCGGCGAAGCACGAATTCTAGCGCAGAAAAAGACTGCTTCAGCCGTTCCCGGCGTCTGCGAACACGCTTGCGCGCGTGATCGCAGGCCCGGGATACGAAAAACCTACTTCACCAGCTTCAGCGAGGGCCGCGTGCCCGAGGGCGGCGGCGTGCGCGGGGGCTCTTCATCATCACCCTCGTTCTGGATACTCACCAACTGCACCACACGTTCGTCGGCAGCTGGCTCGGCCGGCACTTCAGCAGCTGCGTCCTGCGACACAGGCTCATCGGATTCCTGCTCGACCGAAACTTCGTTGTCGGCGTCGGCATCCGACTCCGGCGCCGGGAAAGCCATGCCTTGGCCGGTCTCCCGTGCGTAGATGGCCATCACCTGCTCGACAGGCACCATGATTTCGCGTGGCTTGCCGCCAAAGCGGGCCGTGAAGCTGATGAAGTCATTGCCCATCTGCAGGCCGCTGGTGGCGTCGTAGCTGACGTTGAGCACGATCTCGCCGTCGCGCACGAACTCGCGCGGCACCTGCACGTTGCGGTCCACGCGCACTGCGATGTGGGGTGTGAAGCCGTTGTCGGTGCACCACTCGTACAGGGCCCGGATCAGGTAGGGGCGGGTGGAAGTTGCTTCGGGGGCAGTCATGACGATCCCAGGAAAAGAGTGGTCGTAATACGAAAACGGGCAGGATGGCGACCGGTTGACCGCCTTCCCTGCCCGCGCAATCAGTCGTCAACCGATGCGAATTACTTGCGCATCACCTTCTCGGAAGGCGTCAGCGCTTCGATGTAGGCAGGGCGCGAGAAGATGCGCTCGGCGTACTTGAGCAGCGGGGCGGCGTTCTTGGACACCTCGATGCCGTAGTAGTCCAGGCGCCACAGCAGCGGGGCAATGGCCACGTCCAGCATGGAGAAGTTCTCGCCCAGCATGTACTTGTTCTTGAGGAACACGGGAGCCAGTTGCGTCAGGCGGTCGCGGATGTGGGCGCGCGCCTTTTCGATGGCCTTTTCGTTGCCCTTGACGTTGCGCTCCTCGAGCGTGCTCACGTGCACGAACAGTTCCTTCTCGAAGTTCAGCAGGAACAGGCGCACGCGGGCGCGGTCCACCGGGTCGCCGGGCATCAGTTGGGGATGCGGGAAGCGCTCGTCGATGTACTCGTTGATGATGTTCGATTCGTACAGGATCAGGTCGCGCTCGACCAGGATGGGCACCTGGCCGTACGGGTTCATCACGCTGATGTCTTCAGGCTTGCTGAACAGGTCCACATCGCGGATCTCGAAGTCCATGCCTTTTTCGAACAGGACGAAACGGCAACGGTGTGAAAAGGGGCAGGTCGTTCCCGAATAAAGCACCATCATGGTGGAGGCTCCTAAAAATCAAAAAGAGTGGGTCGCTCGCGGCGCCCACTCTGCACACAGTTCAGCCGCGCAATCGCTTGCACGACCTTCTGCAGTCACGGTTTTATTTGACGTCTTTCCAGAACGCGGCGTTGAGGCGCCATGCAATGAAGATGAAGACCGCCAGGAAAAGCAGCACGCCCACGCCAATGCGGATGCGGCTGTTCTGTGCCGGCTCACCCATCCATTGCAGGTAGTTCACCAGATCGCCAACTGCCTGATCGTACTGCACTGGGCTCATGGAGCCGGGAGAGACCTGCTCCCACCCCTTGAAAACCTGGGTCTTCACGCCGTGCTCTTCGGCTTCTTCGAAGATGGCACGGCGCTCGCCCTGCAGTTGCCACAGTGCATGGGGCATGCCCACGCTGGGGAAGGCCAGGTTGTTCCAGCCCGTGGCCTTGGTGTCATCGCGGTAGAAGGTGCGCAGGAAGGTGTAAAGGTAGTCGGCGCCCGTGCCGTTGTGGCCTGCGCGCGAGCGCGCGATCACCGTCAGATCCGGCGGATTGGCTCCGAACCACTCCTTGGCTTCCTTCGGGTTGATGGCCGCCTTCATGGTCTCGCCCACCTTGTCGGTGGTGAACAGCAGGTTGTCCTTGATTTCCTGCTCGGTCAGCCCGATGTCCTGCAGCCGGTTGAAGCGCATGAATGCGGCCGAGTGGCAGCTCAGGCAGTAGTTGACGAACAGCTTGGCGCCGTTTTGCAGCGATACCGTGTCATTGGTCTTGCCCGGGGCCTTGTCCCAGGCGATGCCGCCTTCGGAAGCCTGTGCACCGGTCATGATGCCCAGGGCCGCGATCAACGTGAGAATCAGTTTCTTCATTGTTGTTCTCTCCAGCTTCAGTGCGGCTTGAACGTCACACGATCGGGAACGGGTTTGGTCTTGCCCAGGCGGCTCCACCAGGGCATCAGCAGGAAGAAGCCGAAGTAGAACAGCGTTCCGACCTGGGACACGCGCTCGCCGATGGGCGAAGGCGGCTGCACACCGAGATAGGCCAGGATCACGAAGTTGATCACGAAGATGCCGTAGAGGTACTTGTGCCAGCTCGGACGGTAGCGGATGGACTTGACCGGGCTGCAATCGAGCCAGGGCAGCGCGAACAGGATGATCACGGCGCCACCCATCACCAGCACGCCCCAGAACTTGGCGTCGATGGACAGCATCATGGCGATGACGCCCAGGGCCACGATGGCGACCACGCCCTTGACGGCGGCCGGCAGGCGCGACTTGAGCACGCCAAAGCCCGCACCCAGCAACACGCAGGCGATCAGCACATACATCATCTCGCTGGTGATGGCACGCAGCATCGAGTAGAACGGCGTGAAGTACCAGACCGGCGCAATGTGCGAAGGCGTCTTCAGCGGATCGGCCGGAATGAAGTTGTTGTACTCCAGGAAGTAGCCGCCGAACTCGGGCGCGAAGAACACCACGGCCGAGAACAGGAACAGGAACACCGTCACGCCGAAGATGTCGTGCACCGTGTAGTAGGGATGGAAGGGGATGCCGTCCAGCGGATGGCCCTTGGCGTCCTTGGGCGCGTTGGGGCCCTTGATCTCGATGCCGTCCGGATTGTTGGAGCCCACGTCGTGCAGCGCCAGCAAGTGGGCCACGACCAGGCCCAGCAGCACCAGGGGCACGGCGATCACGTGGAAGCTGAAGAAGCGGTTGAGCGTGGCATCGCCCACCACATAGTCACCACGGATCAGCAGCGCCAGGTCAGGGCCGATGAAGGGGATCGCCGAGAACAGGTTCACGATCACCTGGGCGCCCCAGTACGACATCTGGCCCCAGGGCAGCAGGTAGCCCATGAAGGCCTCGGCCATCAGCACCAGGAAGATGGCGCAGCCGAAGATCCAGACCAGTTCACGCGGTTTGCGGTACGAACCGTACAGAAGGCCGCGGAACATGTGCAGATAGACGACGACGAAGAAGGCGGACGCGCCCGTGGAGTGCATGTAGCGGATCAGCCAGCCCCAGGGCACATCGCGCATGATGTACTCGACCGAGGCGAACGCCTTCTCGGCGTCCGGCTTGTAGTGCATCACCAGGAAGATGCCGGTGACGATCTGGATCACCAGCACCAGCAGCGCCAGCGAGCCGAAGATGTACCAGAAGTTGAAGTTCTTCGGAGCGTAGTACTCCGACATGTGCACACGGTAGGCGTCGAAAGCCGTTGGAAAACGGTTCTCGAACCAGTTCGTGAGCTTGGCGCCCGCAGGCGCGTTCGGATCGATGTCCTTGAATTCGTGGGCCATTGTTCTTGTCTCCCTCAAGCCTTGTCTTCACCGATGAGGAGCTTGGTCTCCGACAGATACATGTGCGGTGGCACCTGCAGGTTGTCGGGGGCCGGCTTGTTCTTGAAGACACGGCCAGCCATGTCAAAGGTCGAGCCATGGCAGGGGCACAGGAAGCCGCCCTTCCAGTCATTGGGCAGCGAAGGCTGCGCGCCGGGCTGGAACTTGTCGGAAGGCGAGCAGCCCAGGTGCGTGCAGATGCCGACGACGACCAGCACTTCGGGCTTGATCGAGCGGGCTTCATTCATCGCGTAGGGCGGCGTGAACTCTTCAGGGTGGCGCTTGGACTGGGGATCGGCCAGCTGGCTGTCCAGCTCGGGCAGTTCCTTGATCTGTTCCGGCGTGCGCTTGATGATCCAGACTGGCTTGCCGCGCCACTCGACCGTGAGCTTCTCGCCGTCCTTGAGTGCGGAGATATCGACCTCCACTGCAGCCCCGGCGGCCTTGGCCTTCTCGGATGGCTGGAAGGTGCTCACGAACGGGACGGCTGTCGCCACGCCGCCCACCGCGCCAGCACACGCCGACGTGATGATCCACGTCCGCTTGCTGGAGTCGATTGGAGTGTCACTCATGGGGTTCCTCGAACTACGTCGCTTGAGTTGGGGTCAACAATAAATTGTAGCGGGGCGAGTATGGTTATTCCATACCGACTCCGACATTGACAGGCTCCAAAGCCGCGCAATACTGCGCTATCTCAAACTCTTTCCAGATGGAGCCAGCCATGGGCATGATGCAGGAATTTCGTGAGTTCGCAGTTAAGGGAAACGTGGTAGATCTCGCCGTGGGCGTCATCATCGGCGGAGCGTTTGGCAAAATCGTCGATTCCGTGGTAAACGACCTGATCATGCCGGTCGTTGGCCTGGTTTTCGGCAAGCTGGACTTCTCCAATCTGTTCGTCGTGCTGGGCAGCGTGCCCCCCGGAACAGCGATGACGCTCGATGCCCTCAAGAAGGCCGGCGTCCCCGTATTTGCCTATGGGAACTTCATCACGGTGGCGGTGAATTTCATCATCCTGGCCTTCATCATTTTCATGATGGTCAAGCAGATCAACCGCCTGCGCCGCGAGGCCCCGGCCGCCCCCGCGCCGGCCCCCGTCACACCTGAAGACATCGTGCTGCTGCGCGAGATTCGCGACAGCCTCAAGCGCTGAAATCCGTGTTTTGATGCAAATCAAAACGCCCGTGGCACGGTTGCCACGGGCGTTTTCCATTACTGCAGATTCCCGATGCTTGGGCTAGCCATTCAAGCCGCCAATTTGCGCGCCATTCGCACGGACTCAATCAGGCTACTCGCCTCTGCAACGCCCTGCCCCGCAATATCAAAAGCCGTGCCGTGGTCCGGGCTGGTGCGCACCAGCGGCAGTCCCAATGTGACATTCACGCCCTTTTCCACGCCCAGGTACTTCACGGGAATCAGTCCCTGGTCGTGGTACATGGCCAGCACCACGTCGAACTCGCCGGGGTGGCCGGGCGCATTGCGGGCGCGCATGAACACCGTATCGGGCGCAAAAGGTCCATGGGCGTCCAGGCCCTCGGCGCGCGCCTGGGCGATGGCTGGGGCGATGATCTCGACCTCCTCGCTGCCGAACAGGCCGCCCTCGCCCGCATGCGGGTTCAGCCCTGCCACACCGATCCGCGGCGGGCGGCCCAGGCTGCGAGACAGGGCCTCATGCGTGATGCGCAAGGTCTGCAGCAGGTTGTCCTTCGTTACCGCATCGATCGCCTTGCGCAGCGAGGTATGGATGCTGACCAGCACCGTGCGCAGCTCATCGTTGGCCAGCATCATGCGCACCGGCATGCGGTCCAGACCCACACCCGCATGCTGCGCAGCCTCGAACTGCAGCAGCTCGGTATGACCAGGAAAGTCCACGCCCGCAGCATGCAGCGCCTCCTTGTGCAGAGGCGCCGTGACCAGCGCCGCGATCTCGCCGCGCAAGGCAGCCCGCGCGGCCCAGACCACGCAGCGCGCAGCCGCGTCACCGGCGCTGGCACTCACCTGGCCCCAGGGCGCGGGACCGGGCAGCCCGGGCAGCTCCAGCAAAGGGATGCAGTGGCGCGGCACCTGCCACAGTTGCTCAGCCGACTCGATGACGGCCACGGGCAGGGGAATGGCGTTGTCGCCATCGCGCGCACGCGCCGCCACGGCGGCTGCCCGGCGCAGCGTCTGCAACTCGCCGACGACGAAGCAGCCGCGCATGACCTCGGGCACTTCCATGAATGCCTTGGCGATGGTCTCGGGCCCTACGCCTGCAGAGTCGCCCTGGGTGATGGCAATCGCGGCTTGGGGGTGTGTGGAATCAGGCATTTTCGGTATCCGGATCAGGCAAGCCGGTCATTCGCACCGCGCTTGCAGCAAAAGGCCTCGCCCCCTGGGCGGGCCAATAGTGGGCCACTAACAGGCCAGCATCAGGCCGGATTGTCGATCTCGATGAAACGGTGCTCCAGCCCCAGCTCCAATGCCACCTGCCCCGCCAGGGCCGGCGCACCATAGCGCTCCGTGGCATGGTGGCCTGCCGCCAGAAAGGCCACGCCCGTTTCCCGGGCCAGGTGCGCCTGCGGCTCGGAAATCTCGCCCGTGATGAAGGCATCCGCCCCAGCGGCAATCGCGGCCTCGAAGAAACCTTGCGCGCCGCCCGTGCACCATGCAATGCGGCGAATGGGGTGAATGGGGCGCTCTCCCCCCACGCAGACAGGCGTGCGCCCCAGCGCCTGCTCCACATGCCTGCCCAGCGCCGCCGCGTCGGCAAACTCCGCCGCGGCCATCCAGCCCAGGTTCTGCTCGCCAAACGTTGCCTGGCCCTCAAGCCCCAGCTGCACGCCCAACTGCGCGTTGTTGCCCCACTGCGGATGGGCATCCAGCGGAAGATGGTAGGCAAAGAGGTTGATGTCGTGGGCCAGCAGCAGGCGGATGCGCTCCTTGAGCCAGCCCGTGATGCGGCCATCCATGCCGCGCCAGAACAGGCCGTGGTGCACGAAGATGGCATCGGCCTGCGCCTCGATGGCCGCCTCGATCAGCGCGCGGCTGGCCGTCACCCCGCTGACGATGCGGCGGATCTCGCCGCGCCCCTCCACCTGCAGGCCGTTGGGACCATAGTCCTTGAAGCGCTCGGGCTGCAGCAAACCGTCGAAGTGGGCCAGGAGTTCTTGTCGCGTGGTGCTCATGAAAGGATTGTCAGCGATCCATGCGGCGCCCAAGAAAAAGGGCAGCCATGCTGCCCTTCATTCCACTGCCAAGCTCAGCCGCGCTTGGGTTGCCAACCACGGCAGGCCAGGGGCCAGAAGCCGATGGCCGCGCCCAGGATGCCCATGGCCGCCACATAGTGCGCAGGCGCCATCACATCCACCTGCTGCCACACGGACACCAGCATGGGCGTCATGCCGCCGAACACCGCATAGGCCATGTTGTAGGCAAAGGACAGGCCCGTGAAACGCACCTCGGCCGGGAAGGCGCGCACGCCCACCACCGGCAGCAGCGCAATGCTGCCCACGAAAAAGCCCACCAGCGCATAGCTCCACACCAGCGAGGACGCCGTGCCCGGCAGGTTCAGATAGAACGCATAGGCCGTCACCGTCATGCCCAGCCAGCCCGTGACCATGGCCACACGCGTGCCCATCTTGTCGGACAGCCAGCCCCAGAACACGCAGCCCAGCGTCAGCGTCACCGTGGCCACGGCGTTGGCCTTCATGGCCAGGGCCGCGTCGATGTGGAAGACCTTCTGCAGATAGGCAGGCGTGAACAGCACCACCACCACGATGGCCGTGGACAGCACCCAGGTCATCAGCGCCACCAGCACGCAGGCCTGGCGGTGGTCGCGCACGATGGTCTTGAGGGGCAGTTCGCGGTCGGCCTGCTTGCGAGCCATCAGCTCCTGGAAGATGGGGGTCTCATGCAGGAACTTGCGCAGGTAGACCGACACCAGGCCGAACACGCCGCCCAGGATGAAGGGCATGCGCCAGGCCCAGTCGTGGATCTCCTCGGCGCTGTAGGTGCTGTTGAGCCAGACACCGATGATGGAGCCCAGGAAAATGCCGCCCGTGATGCCCGAAGTCAGCGAGCCGATGGCAAAGCCATAGTGGCGCGCCGGCGCATGCTCGGCCACGAAGACCCAGGCGCCCGGCATCTCGCCACCAATGGCCGCCCCCTGCAGCACGCGCATGGCCAGCAGCAAAATCGGCGCGGCAATGCCGATGGATGCATAGGTGGGAAGCAGGCCGATCACCAGCGTGGGCACGGCCATCAGGAAGATGGACAGCGTGAACATCTTCTTGCGGCCCAGGATGTCGCCAAAGTGCGCAATCAGAATGCCGCCGATGGGCCGGGCCAGGTAGCCCGCCGCAAAAATGCCCAGCGTCTGCAACTGGCGCAGCCAGTCCGGCATCTCGGCCGGGAAGAACAGCTTGCCGATGACGTTGGCGAAGAAAACGAAAACGACGAAGTCGTAGAACTCCAGGGTGCCGCCCAGGGCCGACAGGCCCAGGGTCTTGTAGTCCTGTCGGTTGAGAGGACGTGCGGTCGCAACAGCAGGGGCCATGCCCGGCTGCGCTTGGTCAAGCGTAGTCATGGTTTTTTTCCAGGGGTCGAACAGCAGGACGGCGCGGTGGATGCCACGGCAACGGATGGGCGTGCGGTGGCAGATCGTTCTGCAAGACTTCGGGATCGGAGGACTTGGCTCTCTCTTGGGGCCGGCTTGTGGGCCGGCGCAACAGCGAACGCGGCGTGGCGCAGTCGTCGGGGGATTCTAGGGTTTGTACTGTAGCTGTGTGGGGAGCGCGGCTTTGGGGGCCGGTCTGCCGGTGCTAGCCCTTACACGACATGCCTCACAATGAGGCCTTGTACTCCCGCACAGAACACCACACTTCATGAAACGCACCTGGCTGCTGTTTTCGCAGGCGGTCACCATCCTGGTGGCTGCCTACTTTGTCGTCGCCACCCTGCAGCCGGACTGGCTGCGCCGTGGAGCCGTGCGCAGCAATGCCGGCATCGCGTTGCTGGAGGCGCCGGCCACGCCCGTCGGAGAAGTCAGCCCCGGCAGCTTTGCTCCTGCCGCCAAGAAGGCAGCGCCGGCCGTGGTGAGCATCAACACCAGCAAGGCGGTGCGCCATCCGCGCAGCAACGATCCGTGGTTCCAGTTTTTCTTCGGCGACCAGGGCACGCAGGAGCAGGCAGGCCTGGGCAGCGGCGTGATCATCAGCACCGACGGCTACATCCTGACCAACAACCACGTGGTCGAGGGTGCGGACGACATCGAGGTCACGCTGACCGACAGCCGCCAGGCCAAGGCCCAGGTGATCGGCACCGATCCCGAGACCGACCTGGCCGTGCTCAAGATCGCCCTGGACAAGCTGCCCGTCATCGTTCTGGGCAATTCCGACCAGATCGACGTGGGCGACCGCGTGTTGGCCATCGGCAACCCCTTCGGTGTGGGCCAGACGGTGACCAGCGGCATCGTCAGTGCACTGGGCCGCAGTCAGCTGGGCATCAATACCTTCGAGAACTTCATCCAGACCGACGCCGCCATCAACCCCGGCAATTCGGGCGGCGCACTGGTGGATGCCAGCGGCAATCTGCTTGGCATCAATACCGCCATTTATTCGCGCTCGGGCGGCAGCATGGGCATTGGCTTTGCGATTCCCGTATCCACGGCCAAGCTGGTGCTGGACGGCATCGTCAAGGACGGCCGCGTGGTGCGCGGCTGGATCGGCGTGGAACCCAATGAACTGTCGCCAGAGTTGGCAGAGACCTTTGGCGTGAAGGCCGACTCCGGCGTGATCATCACCGGCGTGCTGCAGGCAGGCCCCGCGGCCCAGGCCGGCATGCGCCCGGGCGATGTGATCGTGCAGGTGGGCGACAAGCCCATCCGCAATGTGTCCGAGCTGCTGACCGCGGTGGCCGCGCTCAAGCCCGGCGAGGCTGCGAAATTCGATGTGCGCCGTGGCGAAGGCCCCGTGGAGCTGCAGATCACCCCGGGCCTGCGCCCTGCGCAGTCGGCACAACGCATGCAGCGCCGCTGACCCGGCTTACGAACCCATGGAAAAAGCGCCTGTTCACAGGCGCTTTTTTCGTTCAAGAGCGGGTGCCGGACTACCGCTTGTGCAAACGCTGCGCCGCGCGCCAATGCGCGCCGGGCGCCACATGCACGGGCGCATCGATGGCGGCGGCCTCCACGCACAGCATCTGCCGCCACCCTTGTGGCGGCATGTCGGCCAGGCGGGCACACAGCGCGGGGCCGGGGTTCCAGACCACGGTCTCGCTCCAGGCGGCATCCTGCGAGATGCGCAAGCCTCCGGCAGGAACGGCCAGTTCCATGGTCTTCCCGGGCCGGGGGTAGACGCGATCGAGCTCTTTGCCAAAGCGCACGTCGCCTTGCTGCGTGGGATGGGTGTCGGCCACGGCATCCCAGTAGGGCAGGCCGTCAAGGCCTTGCAGCCGGCATTGCTCCACGTCCGCCACGCGCAGGTAGCTGTGCAAGGCGGCAGTGAAGGCCAAAGGCGTGTCTCCCCGGTTGTGCACGACCAGGTCCACGTCAAGCCGGCCAGGCAACAGCGTCACCTCCAGCCAGGTCTCGAAGGAATGCGGCCAGACAGCGCGCGTCTGCGGCGTGTCGGCGAGCTTGAGCCGCAGGAACAAGCCATCGCCGGCAAGAACCTCGGCCTGTGCTGCATCAGCCTGCCACGGCAGGGTGCGCGCAAAGCCGTGCTTGACCAGCGGGCCGCGTTGGTTGAATTGGGGAAAGCAGACCGGAATACCGCCGCGTATGGGTGTGTGGCCGTCATGGGCGGCATGAGGGCTCAGGAACAGTTGCTCCTCGCCACCTGCCTGCCAGGACAGCAGCTGCGCGCCCTGCAAGGCCACCAGGGCGGTATCGCCGCAGGCCAGGCGCAGGCGGATGGCGGGCAGGCCCTGCCATGCATCAGCGCAGGCGCCGGGAGCTTGCGCGGCCGCAGGTAAAGCTGTTACTGCGGGAAAGGAAGATGTAACTTTCATGCTTGAATATAGCCTTTCCCCCGCTCAGCCCTCCTCTGTCATGCAACGCTCCCCCGCTCCCTCTCCTCTTGTCCTGCGACTCGGCATGCTCGCCCTGGCCGCCTCGGTGGCCTCCTGCGGCGGAGGCGGCGGTGGTGACAGCAACGCTGGCGGTGGCAATGGCGGTAATGGGGGTGACGGCGGCACCGGCCAGCCCGGAGTGACCTCGGTCACCGTGCAATGGACGGCCCCGGCTGCCAGGGACGTGGTGACTGCAGGCTCGGCACTGACCCTGCGCGCAGGTATTCTGGCCGATGGCGTGAATGCCGCCGATGGAACCGTGGTGGGCTTCAGCGCAGCCACAGGCGTCAGCACCTCGGCGCTGACCAGCTCCGGCGTGGCAACGGCTTCGCTGACCGGCGCCACGCC